>NZ_LZMO01000172.1:0-20273 GCF_001665715.1 Gordonia sp. 852002-10350_SCH5691597 | reverse complement strand
AATTTTTGTCTCTGCGCCTGCTCTAGTCGGCCCGGGGGTGGCGACGGTACGCCGGGTTCTGGGGGTTCTGATTCTGCGGGGCCGGGTTCTGCTGCGCGGGCTTATCACCCTCAACGCCGACGGCCTTACGCGCCGCATCCTGGGCCTTGTCGACCTTGTCGGCGTACTTGCCGCCGGTCGCCTTGTCGATGGCGTCGCCGCCCTTGTCGATCAGGCTCGGGTTACCCCGCAGCGCTTCCTTGGCCTTGTCCACGAGTCCTTTGAGATCCATGTCTTCTCCTCGTCACCGCTCTGCGTCATCGCTGTGCGGGTCGGGTTCGCGCAGCCCGGTCGGCCACGTCACAGTGCCGTCGAGTCTAGGACCATCGAGGCGGTGAGGCTATGACCCCGCAAGGCCGGCCGCGGCGACCTCCTCGGCTTCCATACGGGCAGCCTCCTGTTTCGCGACGATGCGCGGCCCGACGCGCGACATGATCTCGACGGCCACGATGCCGACGGCCGCTGAAACAAATGCAACCGAGTTCATCTGCCAATTCGACGAGTCGAGTTTGAACATGTGCTGGGTGAACGGCCACGAGAAGATCAGCACGTATGCGCCCGCGGACACCGCGATCAACAGCACCTTCCACCACGTGTACGGACGCGCGACAACGGCCAGGACGTACACCGCGATCGCGATCAACGTGATCAGCGTTGCTGTCGCAGCCTGTGTCTGGTGCGGCGATAGTTCCACCGAGTCACCGCCGAGCGAGTTACCCGACCCGCCCGGATTGACGATCAGATAGGTGACGAATGCGCAGAGTCCGACGATGATCCCGTTCGGCACCGCCTGAGTCAGCACGCGTCGCACGAATCCGGGACGTGCCCGTTCGTTGTTGGGTGCGAGCGAGAGGATGAACGCCGGAAACCCGATGGTGAACCACGCCGCGATCGTCACGTGGATCGGCTGGAACGGGTAGCTGATCGACGGCGTGCCGAACAGCTTCGCGCCGAGCCCTGCGATACCCACGAACAACGCCAGCAGCACCGCGTAGACGGTCTTGGTGAGGAACAGGTTGGAGACACGCTCGATGTTGCCGATGACCCGACGACCCTCACCGACAACATAGGGCAGCGTCGCGAACTTGTTGTCCAACAACACGATCTGGGCCACCGATCGAGCGGCGGAACTCCCAGATCCCATCGCGACGCCGATGTCTGCGTCCTTGAGTGCGAGCACGTCGTTGACGCCGTCGCCGGTCATCGCCACGTTGTTGCCGTCGGACTGCAGCGCCCGCACCATTGCCCGCTTCTGGTCGGGCCGCACACGCCCGAACGTAACACCCTCTTCGACGGCGTGCGCGAGTTGGTTCGGTTCGGTCGGCAGTTCGCGCGCGTCGACGGAGGTGTCGGGTGAGCCGAGGCCGAGCGACTCCGCGACCGCGCCCACCGAGCGGGCGTTGTCGCCGGAGATGATCTTGACGGCAACGTCCTGCTGCTCGAAGTAGTCGAGGGTTGGACGAGCGTCGGAACGTACCCGCTGCTCGAGCACGACGAGTGCGACGGGGGTCAGGTGCCCGGGCGTCGCCGATCCCGCGTCCGGTTCGGAGTCGACGGCGACGTCGAGTTGCGCCAGGAGCAGGATGCGTAGGCCCTGTGACCCCAGGTCGCTCGCGACGCGTGCGGGTTCGGACTCGTCGTCGAGCAGCACGTCGGGCGCACCGAGAACCCAGTTGCCCTCGTCGTGGCCGTCGGCATCCACGAACGACATGCCGCTCCACTTCTTGGCGGAGGTGAACGGTTCGACGGCCGACGTCGACCAGTCCGGCGCGTCGTCGTATGCCTCGCCGATGGCCTGCATGCTCGCGTTGGGGCTGCGATCGTTCTTCGCCAGCGCCGCGAGCACGCGCTGAGCACGTGTCCGACCCTCGGGGCCATCGCCGGAGCCGTCGGCCTTCACGTCGTCGACACGGCCCTCGTCGTCGATGATCCGCAGCTCCGACAGACGCATCCCGTTCTCGGTGAGGGTGCCGGTCTTGTCGGCGCACACGATGTTGACGCGGGCCAGGCCTTCGATCGCGGGCAGTTCGTTGACCAGACACTGCCGCTGCCCGAGACGGATGACCCCGACCGCGAACGCGATCGACATCATCAGCACGAGTCCCTCGGGAACCATCGGCACGAGCGCAGCCACCATGCCCAGCAGCGACGCACGAAGTCCGTTATTGCTGATGAACAGCTGGTTGACGATGGTGAGCAATCCGGCGGGAATCAGCAGCCAGGTGATGACCCGCAGGATCTGGTTGATCCCCGAGCGCAGCTCCGACTTGACCAGCGTGAACTTCGACGCCTCTGACGCCAACTGCGCCGCGTAGGCGTCGGCGCCGACCTTGGTCGCGCGGTAGGCGCCGGCCCCCGATACCGCAAAGCTCCCCGAGAGCACCTTGTCGCCGACGGATTTGTCGATGGGATCTGCCTCGCCGGTCAGCAGCGACTCGTCGACATCGAGGACATACGACTCGACGATCTCGCCGTCGACCACGATCTGATCGCCGGCACCGATCTCGATGATGTCGTCGAGTACCACCTCGTTCGGCGGGATCTCGGTGACCTCGCCGTCACGTCGCACACGCGGTTTGGCCTGTCCGACGATGGCGAGTTTGTCGAGGGTCTTCTTGGCGCGGATCTCCTGGATGATGCCGATGCCGCTGTTGGCGATGATCAGCAGACCGAACAGTCCGTTGATGAGTGACCCGGTGAAGACGACGATCGCGAACAGCACCCCGAGGATGGCGTTGATCCGGGTGAAGACGTTGGCCTTGATGATGTCGCCGACCGAGCGCCCCGAGCGGTCTGGCATGTCGTTGACCTTGCCGTTGGCGACGCGCTGTGCGACCTCGTCGGCGCTGAGGCCCCGCTCGGGTGCCTCTGTGCTCTGCTCGCTCACGCCGAGGTCTCCCACCATGTGGGTATGCGCAGTCCGGTCCCGGTCCGCGCGGTGACGTCGATGGTGCCGCCGGGCTGCGGCACGACGACGGATGTGTTGTGTCGCGCGGCCGCGGGCAGCAGGCGCGTGATGGGATCGGCCCACGAGTGCCGCGCGAGACTGAACGTTCCCCAGTGAATGGGTAGGAAGACCGAGTCGGTGCCCGATTCGCCCGACACCATCCGATGTATCGCGACGGCTTCCTCCGGATCGACGTGCACCTCC
Source organism: Gordonia sp. 852002-10350_SCH5691597 (assembly GCF_001665715.1). Lineage (NCBI taxonomy): Bacteria > Bacillati > Actinomycetota > Actinomycetes > Mycobacteriales > Gordoniaceae > Gordonia > Gordonia sp. 852002-10350_SCH5691597. The sequence continues at coordinate 17,083 of NZ_LZMO01000172.1, read as the reverse complement.
GGCCACGACGGGTCATATGCGCCGACGGCGATGAGCGTCAGGTCGAACGGACCATGCCGTGCGCCGAGTTCTTCGAACCGCTCGCTGTAGCCCGTGTCTCCGGAGAAGAAGAATCGGTGCTCGGGTCCCACGACGGCCCAGCTCGCCCACTGGGTGAGGTTACGGGTGAGTCCACGCCCGGAGAAATGCCGGGCCGGCCCGCAGAAGAACTCGAGTGTGGTTGCTCCGCGCGTGACCGAGACGCTCTGCCAGACGTCGGCCTGCCGGATGCGGTCACCGGGGATTCCCCAGCTCACGAGGTGCGCTGCGACACCGACAGGTGTGACGAACACCGCGTCGGGCGATGAGTCGGCCACGGCGACAACGGTGTCCATGTCGAGGTGGTCGTAGTGATCGTGACTGAGCAACACGACGTCGATCTGCGGGAGGTCGGCAACCGTGACGGGCGCCGGATGCAGACGGGCCGGTCCCACCTGCTGCCAGGGGGAACACCGTTCGCTGAACACCGGATCGGTGAGGATGCGGGTGCCGTCGAGTTCGACGAGCGCCGACGCGTGCCCGAGCCAGGTGACCGTGAGTTTGCCGGGCTCGGCGTCGAATCGTGGCACGGTGACAAGGACGGGTCGGCTCGGCTTGCCGGGGCCGCGAGCCATGTCGAGCGCGACCTGGAAGTCGGCCGCCACACCGAATGACGACGGTTCGGGGTTGACGAAGGCGCCGTCGACGAGATACTCCGACGACTCGACGTACGGTCGGATCGCGTCGCGGTCGGCGCCCAGCGCGCGAGCGGCCGGCAGTCCCGCTGCCGACAATGCGCCAGTCGCCGAATCGGCCACCCGTACCCCGACGTCGGCGAGACGACTGATCATGAGCGGGGATCCCTGCCTCGTAGGGAATTCGGTGTCCGGCGAGAACTCCTTGCGACCATTCCGCCAGACTATCGCCTTCGGCCCCGGATCAATCGGACGCGCGTGAAGGCCACTTCAGCGCACAATTGTTCACTGACCGATATCGACCCTGATAGGCTTCCGTCACCTATCTGTTTCAACCGGGGAGTGAGCGGTCCGTTGGCTCGGATGTCCGTCGACGACAGGCGCACAGCGCTCGTCGAATCCGCATATCGCGTGATCGCCGATCACGGCGTCGAAGGCGCAACGACGCGACGCATCTGCGCGCATGCCGGGATGCCACTGGCGAGTTTCCACTACGCGTTCGAGAGTCGCACCGCGTTGCTCTGGGCAGTGATGGAAAAGGCTGTGCCCGAAGACGTTTCGCTGATGCTCGAGTCGCTGCTGCCGGTGGGCGAATCGTCGGCGGTCGGCGTCGAGGCGATGCGTACCAAGATGTTCGAGCAACTCGACGCGTTCTACATGATGCTCAAAGCCGACCCCGGGCGGCTCCAGGCCACGATCTCCCTCGGCATCTACGCGCACAATCATCCCGAACTGCAGCCTGCGGGCAAGCAGATGTACGAGCATCTCTATGCACTTGCGGCACAAGGGCTTGCTGCGGCGGGCGAGCAGGCGCAGATCGACTGGCTCACGCCGGTTGATCGCATTGCCCCCGTGTTCATCGCCAACATCATCGCGATCACCCTGGTCTACCTCTCGACAGCCGACGACAGCGCTCTCGGCGCCATCACGTCGTCGATGGTGCGTGACGTCATGACGCACGTCGCGCCACGCTGAGACGGTGATGCCGAGTGGCGCAACCGCGCCACGGCACCGACACTGGATCAATGCGTGATGTGTTGCCGGTGGTGATCGATCGTCTCAGTCGTGGGCCGGTCGCCGTTGCTCGCATCATCGACACGAGTGGCCCGACCCCGCGTGGTGTCGGCGCCGCGATGGCTGTCACCGCCGACGGAGAGGTCATCGGGTCGGTCTCGGGCGGCTGCGTCGAATCCGCGCTCGTCCACACCTGCTTGAGCGTGCTCGACGATGGTTGTGCCGTCGTCGAGCACTTCGGCATTGCCGATGCCGACGGAATCGAAATCGGCCTGACCTGCGGCGGAACACTGGAGGTCTTCGTCGAACGTGTCGACTCCGATCATCGACGCGCTTTGGAAGAACTCGCCGAACATCTCGCGGCGGACCGTCGAGTCGCCTGGGCGACCACCCTCGGCATCTCCCCCGAATGGCACATCACGACGTCGGCACGCGAACCGTGGCTTCGGCTCGGCCGCGACGTCGCCGACCTCCTCGCGTCGGGACGTACCGGCATCATCGGCGTCGACGACTGTGACGAGCCCGCGGAGTCGGGCGGCGACCGTCCGCGCACGTTCGTACAGACCTTTGCCCCTCCCGCACGGCTGATCCTGGTGGGCGCCAACGACTTCGTGCGTGCCACGAGCAGCATCGGGCGCTCACTCGGCTATCGGGTGACCGTCGTCGACGCGCGCCCGGTCTTCGCCACCCGCGCTCGATTCCCCGATGCCGATGAGGTAATCGTCGACTGGCCGCATCGCTACCTCGAGTCCGAGATACGCTCCGGCGCAGTCGATGCCACCACCTCGATCTGCGTCATGACGCACGACCCCAAGTTCGACGTCCCGACGCTTCGCGTGGCTCTGACCGATTCCGGCGCAGGGTTTGTCGGAGCACTCGGCTCCCGGCGGACGGTAGCCGATCGCAACGAGCGCCTCGTCGAATCCGGCGTCACGGCAGCGCATTTGAGTCGCCTGCGATCGCCAGTCGGACTCCACCTCGGGGGACACACGCCCGCCGAGGTCGCCGTGTCGATTGCCGCGCAGCTGATCGCGGATCGACACGCCGCATCGGCTGCCCCACTACACACGACGTCGGGTCCGCTCCATCTCTGAAGCGAACCCGACGTCGTCAATTCTGCCCGTGGCGCTATGCGTCCTTCTTCGACGCATCCGAGGACGAGCTCGGTGTCGCCGTCGCCTCTTCGGTTGTCGCAGCGGGGATGTCGGAAGTCATCGACATCACGTCCTGGGCGGGCAGGACGTGCTCACCGGTCTTGTCGCACGACAGCGCGAGCGAGCTGATGTACTGCTTCTCGCCGTTCGGACCGGGCACCGCCGAAGCGATCATGTCGGGTCGCTCGAACTCGATGTTGGTGACGCAGCACAACAACTTCTCGTCGGTGGGGTTGCCGTGCTCGTCGTACATCGGGATGTCGATGCCGTCGTCGACGCGACGCAGGTAGTACTTGCCCTTGGTGGCGATCGCGAAGATCGGCGGCAGGACGATGGCGAGCACAAGTGCCACCAGCGGCGAGTACGGCTGGATGGCATCACCAAAGACGTGGAAGTACACCAGGATTGACGCACCTGCCGAGATCAGGAGTGAGCCGAATCCGACCGGGTTGACGCTGTGGATCATGCCGCGACGGAACTCCGGCTGCTTCGGCGAGATACCCAGGATGTACTTGTTGATCACGATGTCCGACGCGACGACGGCGATCCAGGCGATACCGCAGTTCGCGTAGAAGTTCAGCAGGTTGTTGAGGAAGCTGAACATGTTGGCTTCCATCAGCACGATCGCGATCGCCACGTTGAAGAACAAGAACACCAGGCGTCCGGGGTAGGTCTTGGTGACGCGCGTGAATGCGTTGGTCCAGGCCAGCGAACCCGAGTAGGCATTGGTGACGTTGATCTTCACCTGGCTGATCACCACGAGGATCACGGCGAGGGTCAGAGCCAGCCAGTGCGGCAGGAAGTCCTGGTAGATCTCGACGAACTGATGGACGGGCTGGTTCGCGATGCCGGCGTTGTCGACACTGATTCCGATCAGGTACACGGCGAGGAACAGACCGACGATCTGCTTGATGGCACCGAAGAACACCCACCCCGGTCCGGCGATAAGCGTTGCGGACCACCACTTTCGCTTGTTGTCGGGGGTGCGGGGCGGCATGAAGCGCAGGTAGTCGACCTGCTCGGCGATCTGTGCGATCAGGGACAAACAGACACCGGCTGCGAGCATGGTTCCCGCGAAGCTGACGCCCTTCCCTGCCGGGTTGCCGTCGCCGTCGATACCACTGAACGCGAAGAAGTCACCGATGGCCGACGGATGCTTGATCACCAGGTAGATGAATGGCAACACCATCATGACGAGCCACAGCGGTGTGGTCCACACCTGCAGTTTGGCGAGCGTGTTCATGCCGTAGATGACCAACGGGATGACCAACAGCGACGAGAGAAGATAGCCGAGCCACAGCGGTATGTGCAGACCGAGTTTGAGGCCCTGCGCCATGATCGAGCCCTCGAGGGCGAAGAAGATAAAGGTGAACGACGCGAAGATGACGTTCGTCAGCACCGAGCCGTAGTAGCCGAAACCGCTTCCGCGCGTTATGAGGTCGAGATCGATGTTGTACCGCGCGGCATAGAAGGCAAGCGGGTAACCGGTGATCACGATGACAACAGCGAAGAACAGGATGCCCCACAAGGCATTTCCGGTTCCGTTGGCGATGCCGATGTTTGCGCCGATCGCGAAGTCGGCGAGGTAGGCGATACCGCCGAGCGCCGAGATGGCGACGACGCCAGGACCCCATTTGCGGTAGCTGCGGGGGGCGAAACGAAGTGTGTAGTCCTCCAGGGTTTCACGCATGGCCGCGGCCTGCGCACCTGTGGCGATGATGCTGTGTTCGGCGTTCTCTATCTCGCCGACCTCGTCGGCGACCTCGCCGATGGGTTCGTGATGCTTATCGGTGGCCATCGGCCCTCCTGCGTGATCCGAGTTACAGACCGGCCAAACGTACGGAGGCCATGTTTCAGCGAGTTACTCGGAATGTTTCACACAGGAAAACTAGACATCCCAGCCACGACCGTTCGACGATGCGCCCGCAGACGCACCGTCGACGACGAAAAGTGTTGTCCGATCTACTTTCCCGTGAACTCCGGCTTTCTCTTCTCGGAGCGGGCGGCGCGCCCCTCGAGCAGGTCTTCGCTTTCCCACGCGCGACGCATCGCGGCCTGACGGTCGGCGGGGGCGTCGTTGCGCGCGCCGTCGCCGTTGAGTACCAACTTGTAGTGCTGCAGAGTCAAGGGTGCGAGATCGGCGATGGTCGCCGCCCAGTGCTGGGCGTCGGTGAGGTCGCCGATGCGATTGGCGAAGCCGAGCGCGTGCGCGCGGTCGGCCGACAACGGATCGCAGCCGATCAACATGCCGCGTGCCTGACCGGCGCCCACAAGCGAGACGAGGCGTCGAATTGTCCACTCGTCAACGGCAACACCGAGTTTCGCTGCCGGGATACCCGCAAGTGCGTCGGGAGCCATCACCCGAAGGTCGGCCGCCATTGCCAATTGCAGTCCCGCGCCGAGTGCCGAACCGTTGAGTGCAGCGATCACGGGCACGGGCACCGACTCGATCTCGCGCAGCGTGGCGATGAGCTTCTCGAGGAACGCGGGGTCGTAGACGGGGCCGGACAGGTCGGCACCCGCGCTGAATACACTGCCGCGGCCGGTGACCACGATTGCCCTGCTGCCCGCGTCGACGGCGTCGGCGAAAGCCTTCGCGAGACCGTCGACCATGTCCTCGTTGAGTGCGTTGCGCTTGTCCTGGCGATCGAGCTCAATCGTCGTCACCGAACCTTCTGCATGCGAGTGGATCATGCAGGAGAGACTACCCAGCCCTGCCGTTTTCCGGCGGGCACACTGGAGAGGTGTCGAGTCCGTCGCTGTCCTCCGAGTCCGCAATCCCCGATGTGCATGAGTCCGTCGCGCAGGAACCCGACGCGTTCGGCGATGTCCTCGTCATCGGTGGCGGCCAGGCGGGACTGTCGGCGGCCTACTTTCTGCAACGCTTCGGCCTCGGCGACCGCTACCAATTGCTCGACCATTCCCCGCGCCCCGGCGGTGCGTGGCAGTTCCGATGGCCGACGCTGACGCTGTCGGGCACCAACCGTGTGCACGACCTACCCGGATACGGGCTTGCTGAAGCGGTGGGTATCGACCGCGGCGAGTTCCCTGCGTCGTCTGTGGTTCCCGAGTATTTCGCGAAGTACGAGAACAGGTTCGGGCTACGGGTGCGTCGACCCGTCGACGTACGTTCCGTCGAACGTGACGGCGAAGGGTTCCGGGTGACGCTCGGTGGTCGACTCCGCGGACGAGAGATCGCCGCGCGCACACTCATCAATGCCACCGGAACGTGGGAAAGGCCGTTCATCCCCCACATACCCGGAGCTGCAGACTTTCGCGGCAGGCAACTGCACACGCACGACTACACCGGCCCCGAGGAGTTCGCCGGTCAGCGCGTACTGGTCGTCGGCGCGGGCATCTCGGCGGTTCAGCTTCTGATCGAGATCGCTCGACGCGCCCCCGGCGTCCAGACATTCTGGTGCTCGCGCACCGAACCGCGCTTCGATTCGAATCCCTTCTCACCCGAACTCGGTCGCCAAGCCGTGGCGCGCGTCGAACGTCGGGTTCGCGCGGGACTACCGCCGACGTCGGCGGTCTCGGTGACCGGACTCGCACTGACACCGACCATCGAAGCGGCGCAGCGAGACGGAATCCTCGACAACTGGCGACCGATGTTCACCCGCATCACCGAGACCGGCGTGTGCTGGGACTGTACTGGCGGGGCCGACGGCGATCGCGCGAATGGCGGCAGCCCGGTGGCTGCGGGCGAACAGCTCGACGTCGACGTCATCTTCTGGAACACCGGATTCCGAAGTGCGCTCGATCATCTGTCACCTCTCCATCTGCGCGGACCGGGAGGCGGAATCGTCATGACCGGACGCCTCGCCACCACCGTTGCAGACGACCCACGCATCCAATTGCTCGGCTACGGACCATCGGCGTCGACGATCGGCGCCAACCGCGCGGGTCGTGAGGCAGCGCGCAACGTTTTGGAGATTCTCGACGCCCAACCTTGACAAGTTGTTGTGTTTTCCCAACACTATGTAGTGTGAGTCCAGTACGGCGGGGAGAAAAGCTCCCCATCTACAACCGCATCGGAGTTCTACGCGCCGAGCGGCGGATGTCGCGTGCCGACCTGGCAGCACTCGTCGGCATCAACGTCCAATCCGTCGGTGCGCTCGAGCGCGGCGACAACTACCCGAGCCTCGACCTCGCGTTTCGCATCTGCGACGTCTTTGACCTCCCCGTAGAAGCGGTGTTCAGTCGCACCGAGTTCTCGGCGATGTCGGCCGAGCTCTATGGCAGGCCCGCGGGTCGCGCGCAGGAAAGTTCGGCAGATACATCCACTGCAACTCCATCCACGTCCACTCCACACACGTCCACGGAGGTGTGACCGATGCACGATCCCAACTCGGCAATCCCCGACGAGGCCAAACCCGCGGTATGGCTGCGCTACGACGAGTGGCGCGGCGAGCGACATCGACGGTTCAACGAGCGTCACGCGCATCGGCTGATCGGTTGGCGCAGGAGAAAGGTCTACCGACGTCTCGTGGTCGCGCAAGGCCTGTGTGTGCTGCTTGTCGTTGTCGGTGCGCTCGTGGCCTTCGTGTCACGACAGTGGTTCGTCATACCCCTCGCGGCAGGCATCGTCGGTGCGCTCATCTGCCAACGCCTGGTGCGGATCGTCACCGGTTCCATCGGGGATGCACCGGTCTCCGCACTCGATGAAATTCAACTGGCGCAGCGCAATTCGGCTCGATCGATTGCGTACTTCACGCTGTTCATGCTGATGTTCATTCCCTACGTGCTCCTCGTCGTCCTCGGCGGGTTCGACGAGGTGAAAGGCCAGTACGTCTACGGCACCGGCATGCTGCTGATCGCTCTCGTCCTCGTCGCCGCGTTCATCCCGTCGATGCTGACCGCGTGGTGGATGGCCGACGCCGACCCCGAGGATCTCGAAGTCTCGTACGCCAGTCCCGAGACCGTCACTGATCCCAAGAACATCACCAACTCGAAGGCCAACACGGGAAGGAACCCGTCATGAACGCAGGAGCGCTCACCGTAGACGGACTGTCCAAACGATATGGCGACGTGGTCGCCCTTGATGACATGACATTCACCGTCGCACCCGGAGAGATCTTCGGCTTCGTCGGCAGTAATGGCGCAGGCAAGTCGACGACGATGCGCATCATTCTCGGTGTGCTCGAACCGGATTCGGGTCGGGTGACACTCGGTGAAGCGCCGATCGATCTCAGCACGCGGCGTCGAATCGGGTACATGCCGGAGGAGCGTGGGCTCTATCCCAAGATGAAGGTCGGCGAGCAGCTGGTGTTCCTCGCGCGTCTTCACGGAATGAGTGCCGACCAGGCCACCGAGAGTGCACGGCGCTGGACCCAGCGACTCGGCGTCGACGAACGATACGACGACAACGTCGCCGACCTCTCGCTCGGCAACCAGCAACGCGTACAGCTCGCCGCGGCGCTGGTCCACGATCCGGACGTACTCGTCCTCGACGAGCCGTTCTCGGGCCTCGACCCGGTGGCCGTCGACGTGATGAGTGATGTTCTGAAAGAGAAAGCGGCCGAAGGCATTCCGGTGATCTTCTCGTCGCATCAGCTCGATCTGGTGCAGCGATTGTGTGATCGGGTCGGCATCGTCGTCAAGGGCAGAATGCGTGCGCTCGGCGCCGTCGACGATCTCCGGACGCGTGCTGGCGTGATCCTCGAGGTCGACGGTCCTGAGTCGACGACGCGCTGGGCCGACGACTGCCCGGGAGTGCTGGAGGCCGAATACCAGCCGGGCGGTGCGCGGCTGCGCGTCGACCCGACGACGCTCGACGACCAGGCAGTACTCAATCGCGCATTGACACACGGGCCGGTACACCGCTTCGCGCGGACAACACCCGACCTGACCGAACTCTTCCGAGAGGTGGTGACGGCATGACCTCCCACAATTCCACTGGCAATACAACGTCCACCGGCGCGAGTGCGCTGCAATCGATTCGACTTGTGGCACAACGCGAAATCGCCACGCGCGCCAAGACGCGATCCTTCATCATCAGCACCGTCGTGTTGATGCTCGTGATCGTCGTCGGGCTGATTGTCTGGAAGGCGATCTCCGGCGGCGGGACCGACCCGGAGCGTGTCGGCGTCGCAGGCGACAGTTCCCTGTCGACGACGATCGGCCAGGTGGGCGAGGCCAGCGGCACGCCGATCACCGTCGTATCAATCGCTTCTGGTCCGGATGCGTTGTCGCAGGCGCGCAGCAGCGTCGAATCCGGTGATCTCGACGCCGCGGTGGTGCGGGGTTCCGGTGAGTCGTATGCGATCGTCAGCAAGACGGGGTTGTCGGACTCGCTGTCGGGTGTGCTGCGCGGGTCGATCCAGCAGCACGAGTTGACCCAAGGCCTCGCGGCCCGCGGTGTCGACGCGGCGTCGCTGCCGACCCCGACGGTCACCACCGTACAAACCACCCCGGACAAGCCTGACAAGGCGCAGCGGATCGTGATCGCACTCGTCGGTGCGATTCTGCTCATCACAGCAATCATGCTGGGCGGCAACATGATCGCGGTCGGAGTTGTCGAGGAGAAGACGTCGCGGATCGTCGAACTGCTGTTGGCGACGGTCAAGCCGCTGCACCTGATGTGGGGCAAGATCCTCGGGATCGGTGCCGTTGCGCTCGGGCAGGTGGTGATACTCGGGCTGACCGCTCTGATCGCGGGGATCGCCACCGGGATGTTGACGATCGCCGGTACCGCCATCTGGATGTTCCTCGCGGTGCTGGTGTGGTTCCTACTCGGATACCTGTTCTTCGCAACGCTGTATGCCGCTGCGGGAGCACTGGTTTCGCGCCAGGAAGAACTTGGCTCGACGATCATGCCGCTCACCGTGCTGTCGATGGCCGTGATGTACGCGGGGATCTTCGGCGTGCAGTCGCTGCAGTCGACGTTCATCGAAGTGCTGACCTGGATTCCGCCGTTCTCGGCCGTACTGATGCCGATCCGGATCGCCACCGGCGACACCAACGCCATGCAGATCGTCGTCACGTTGATCCTGATGATCCTGGCCTGCGCCGCCGCGACCTGGTTCGCCGCGCGCATCTACCAGCGCTCGATCCTGCGCACCGGCAGCCGCGTCAAGTGGTCCGAAGTGCTCTCGATGGCGCGCTAGGGGCGGGGTTGGCGTCGGCGCCCGGGGCCGAGCACCCCGGGCCTCGGGCCCCGGCCGCGCAGAGTCCCGGCCCGCGCAGAAACCAGGGGAAGGGGTCTTTCCGTCAGAAACTGACCTCTCCTCGAGAAACAACACGAGCAAAGACACGAAACCCGCGGAAAGAACCCTTCCGCGGGTTTCTGCCCAGCTGAGAGGCTCGACGCCGAGGACCAGCACCACACCCCCACCCGCAGATACCCGGGGACGAACACCACCAACCCAACACCCCCGCCCGCAGAAACTAGGGGAAGAGAACTTTCCCCCAGAAACCGACCTCTCCCCGAGAAACAACACGAGCAAAGACACGAAACCCGCGGAAAGAACCCTTCCGCGGGTTTCTGCCGGCCGGGCCAGACGCGAGGGCCAGCGTCAGGCCGCGGCAGGTACCCCGGCGCCCTCGCTCGACGTGTCGCCGCCCTCGGCGGTCGGGGCCGGGCCGTGCGGCACGAAGTCGCGGCTGCGGATCAGCAGCAGCGCGGCGAGGCCGCCAACAACGGCGACGGCGCCGCTGATCCAGAACAGCGTGTTGAGGGCGTCGGCGTAGGCGGCGTGTTTGCCGCCGGCGGGGTTCTCGCGGAACGACGAACTCAGCTTCGAGCTGAAGGCGGTGCCGTAGACCGCGATGCCCACGGCGATGCCGATCTGCCGGAACGTGGTGTTGATGCCCGACGCCATGCCGGAGCGGTGCACGTCGACGACGCCGACAGCGGTCGCGGCGAGTGGCGGGTTGACCAGGCCGCTGCCGATACCCGCGATGATCAGGCCGGGGATAAGGTGCGTCCACGACGAGTTCGCGTCGAGACCGGCCATCACGAACAGTCCGACGCCGACGATGAGCAGGCCAGGTCCGATGAGCCAGCGCAGCGGCATCTTGTCCGACAGTCGGCCCGCGATCGTGGCGCTCACCATCGTGCAGCCCGACATCACCAGAAGCCTCAGGCCCGTCTGCAACGCCGAGTAGCCGAGGCCCTCCTGCAGGTAGAGCACCACGTACAGCAGCATCGCGAACAGCGAGCCGTTCATCGTGAAGGCGGCGATCAGACCGCCGGTGAAGGTGGGAATCCGCAGCAGTGAGAGGTCGAACATCGGCTCGTCGACACGCAATTCGATGATCACGAACGCCACGAGCAAGACCGCGGCGACGATGAACGAACCGACGACAAGGCTGTCGCCCCACGAGCGCTGTCCGGCCTCGGTGAGTCCGTAGACCAGAGCGACGAGACCCGCGGTGAATGTGACGACGCCCGGCCAGTCGATCCGACGAGCATGAGGCGAGCGCGACTCGTCGACCATCTTCCACGTGACGAACAGGGCGGCGATGCCGATGGGCAGATTGACCAGGAAGATCGCACGCCAGCTCACACCGGTCGTCAGCACGCCGCCGAGGATCGGGCCGAGTGCCGTCGAAATGCCGGTGACCGCACCCCACGCGCCGAAGGCGACGCCGCGTTCACGGCCGTGGAAGGTCGACGCGAGAAGCGCGAGCGACGTCGAGAACAGCATCGCGCCGCCGACACCTTGCAGTGCGCGGGACACGATCAGCATGACCGGGTCCTGTGCGACGCCGCAGAGCAGCGAGCCGAGTGTGAAGATCACCAGACCGATCGAGAAGATTCGACGTCTGCCGAACTTGTCGGCGATCGATCCGGATGTCAGCAGCAACGAGGCCAGCGCGAGCGCATACGCGTCGGTGACCCACTGCAACTGACTGAAACTGGCGCCGAGTGCATGTTGAATGTCGGGAAGTGCGACGACGACGATCGTGACGTCGAGCAGCAACATGAATGTCGCCGCGCAGACGACGACAAGCGTCCACCATTTACGTTCCATGAGTGTGTACCTTTCGAGGATTTCGCCCGAATCCGGTGCGTCAACGCACCTCAGGCGGTATGAACCAAGTGTGATCCCACGATCGGTCGGCGTCGCCAGGAGACCCTGATTCCGTAAGATTCATGACATGGGAGCCACAACCTCGCCAGAATCCTCCATTCTCGACGATCTGGATACGAGAATCGCTCGCGCCATCCAACTGTCGCCGCGGGCCTCGTTCCGCGAGATCGCCGACGTCCTCGGTGTGGCCGAACAGACGATTGCCCGACGCTATCGCCGACTACGACGCGATGGCCTCCTGCGCGTCACCATGGCCACCGATCCTCGTGCCCTGGGTAACTCGACGTGGGTCGTGCGTGTGCGGTGTCGACCGGAGGGAGCCGACGGTATCGCCGGTGCCTTGGCAGCGCGAGACGACGTCTCATGGGTATCCATCTACGAGGCCGGCTGGGAGATCGTCTTCAATCTGCGCGCAGCCGATCCGCACGGCGGAATGGAGCTCCTCACCCGCACACTCCCCAAGGCTGCACCCGTTCTCGACGTACGACCGGCCGCGGTGCTCCACACATTTGTCGGCGGGGCACCGACGGATTGGGAGGGCTGGCATGATGCGCTCACCCAGACGGAGGCGGACGCACTTGGGAGAACACGCATTCCGCGTGCACCCGGCCGCGCGCCGTCGTCGACGACGACGATCGATCGCACCGACAGAGCGATCCTCGACGTGCTGACCCGCGACGGTCGGACGTCGTATACCGACCTCGCACGCGCAGTCGGTTCGACGCCGGGCAAGGTGACCCGACGCGTCGAGCAGCTCGTGTGGTCGGGCATCGCCTACTTCGACGTCGATCTCGCCACGGCCGCGTTAGGGCGCGATGCGATCGCGATCTGGCTGACAGTGCACCCCCGACATCTGGCAGCGACCGGCGAGGCACTCGCAGCTCACCCCGCAGTGCCGTTCGCGGTTGCTGTCACCGGCGCGGCCAACATCACGGCCAGTGTGATGGTGCACGACACCGACGAGCTGTACTCGTTCGTCACCGATGTCCTCGGAACTCTCGACGGGATCACCTCGTACGAATTGCTCCCGCTACTCTCGCGCGTCAAGAACGCGGGTTCGCTCGTGAGCGGGGATCGCCTTGCGCCACCGAGGGTTTCGGCGTCTCAGAGCTCGCCAAAGCGTCGAAGTGCCTCTTCGCGTTCGGCTTTGTGATCGACGATCGGTTCCGGGTAGTCGTCGGTGTCGAATTCGGGAATCCAGCGTCGAATGTAGTCGCCGTCGGGATCGAACTTCTTGGCCTGCGTCTCCGGGTTGAACACCCGAAAGTACGGTGCCGCATCGGTTCCCGTGCCCGCGGCCCACTGCCACCCGTGCTGATTCGACGCCATATCGCCGTCGGTGAGTTGGTCGAGGAACCACTTCGCACCCCACCACCACGGCAGGTGCAGATCTTTCACCAGAAACGACGCGGCGATCATGCGCACCCGGTTGTGCATGAATCCCGTCTCGCTCAGTTGGCGCATCCCCGCGTCGACGAGCGGGAAGCCGGTTCGTCCCTCACGCCAAGCGTCGAAGTGCTTCTCGGCGGACTTTCCGGTATCGAGTGCGATGTCGTCGAACTGGTCATTCCAGTTGTGCCACAGACTCTTTGGCCAGTTGTAGAGCACATCGGCGTAGAAGTCGCGGAATGCCAGCTCCCGCAAATATGCCTGCGCCGACTGCGACCTACCGAGGTCGGCGGCCATCGTGCGCGGGTGGATGTTGCCGAACTTCAGATACGCCGACATCCTGCTCGACACGTCGAGATCTGGCCTGTCCCTGTCGGACTCGTAGCCCGACAGGTCGTCGTCGACAAAGGTGCGCCACCGCTCGAGTGCCGCGTCTTCACCGGCAGGCAGGTCCAGCGTCGTGGGTGCCGCCGGAATCCTGATACGACCGGAGGGGTGAATGTCGCTGGGATTCAGGATGTTCGACGGCGCTTCGGTCTTTGCCGGCGCACGCCAACCGTGGTCGCGCCATGCTCGGAAGAACGGCGTGAAGACCTTGTACGGTGTGCCGTCGGACTTCGTCACCCTCCCCGGCGAGACAAGGTAGGGCGAGCCGACGGGTTGCCACGTCGCGCCGGATTCTTCGAGTGCAGTGACGACGGCATCGTCTCGACGTCGCCCGAACGGCGAGAAGTCCTCGCTCACATGCACCGAACCCGCTCCGACGGCGTCGACCAGTCGTGGGATCTCCTCGTCGGGGCGTCCACGCACGACGAGGAGTTTGCCGTCGAGCTTGGCGTCGAGTTCGCGTAGCGAGTCGTAGAGAAAGGCGAGTCGTCGCTCGCCTGAAGAGGATTCGAGACGTGGGTCGAGCACGAAGCAGACGAGAACCTCGCGATTGCCGTCGCCGATCGCTTCGCCCAGTGCCGGGAGATCCCCTAGTCGCAGATCACGCCGCAGCCAGCACAACGCCGGTGCATCGACATCCGATGCACCGGCGTTGTTGCGTTGCGAGGCGATCTAGCCCACACCCAGCAGGTCGATGACGAAGACCAGTGTCCGTCCGGACAACCGGTGGCCCGCACCCTCCGGCCCGTAGGCCAGCGCGGGTGGCACGGTGAGGCGACGACGACCGCCGACCTTCATGCCCGGGATTCCCTGCTGCCAGCCGGGGATCAGCCGATCGAGCGGGAAGTTGGCCGACTGACCACGGTCCCACGACGAGTCGAACTCTTCACCCGACTCGAAGTCGACGCCGACGTAATGCACGTCGACGACGTCGCTCGGCTTTGCCTCATCGCCGTCGCCGACGATGATGTCTGCGATCACCAGCTCACTGGGAGCGGGACCCTCTTGGAACTCGACTTCTGGCTTCTCGGTACTGGTCACGGGACTCTCCTTTGAGTCGGCTGGTGGTCAGGTCGAAGCGTCGAACTCAGCGGTCGCCCATCGTGACGTAGTCACGCTCTGGGTAACCGGTGTAGAGCTGACGCGGTCGGCCGATCTTGGTCGCGGGATCTGTGTTCATCTCACGCCAGTGCGCGATCCAACCCGGCAGACGTCCGAGTGCGAAGAGCACCGTGAACATGCGGGTCGGGAAGCCCATGGCCCGGTAGATGACGCCGGTGTAGAAGTCGACGTTCGGGTAGAGCTTGCGCGAGATGAAGTAGTCGTCGTTGAGGGCGACTTCTTCGAGTCCCTTGGCGATATCGAGCAGATCGTCCTGGACGCCGAGCGATTCGAGGATCGTGTCGGCGGTCTTCTTCACGATCGCTGCGCGCGGATCGTAGTTCTTGTAGACGCGGTGTCCGAAGCCCATGAGCTTCACACCGTCTTCCTTGTTCTTGACCTTGGTCATGAACGCCTTGGTGTCGCCACCGGAAGCCTTGATGTCTTCGAGCATCTCGAGCACGGCCTGGTTGGCGCCACCGTGCAGCGGGCCCCAGAGTGCGTTGATGCCGCCCGAGATGGACGTGAAGAGGTTGGCCTGCGATGAACCGACCAAACGCACGGTCGACGTCGAGCAGTTCTGCTCGTGGTCGGCGTGCAGGATGAACAGCATGTCGAGGGCCTTGGCGACCTCGGGGTTGACCACGTAAGGCTCGGCCGGGAAGCCGAAGGTCATGCGCAGGAAGTTCTCGACCAGCGACAGCGAGTTGTCGGGGTAGAGGAACGGCTGACCCGCCGACTTCTTGTAGGCGTAGGCCGCGATCGTCGGCAGCTTGGCGAGCAGACGGATCGTCGACAGTTCGACCTGCTCGGGGTCCTTGGGATCGAGCGAGTCCTGGTAGTAGGCACTCAGTGCGTTGACTGCGCTCGACAGCACCGGCATCGGGTGTGCGTTGCGCGGGAAGCCGTCGAAGAATCGCTTGAGATCCTCGTGCAGCAGGGTGTGCCGCTGGATCTTGTTGTTGAACTCTTCGAGCTGGCTCGGAGTCGGCAACTCGCCGTAGATCAGCAGGTAGCTGACCTCGATGAAGGTCGACTTCTCTGCCAGTTGGTCGATCGGGATACCCCGGTAGCGCAGAATGCCTGCTTCTCCGTCGATGTAGGTGATCGCGGATTTGCAGGCTGCGGTGTTGACAAAGCCGCCGTCGAACGTCGTGAGATTCGTTTCTGCGAGGAACTTGCCCAGCGCAACCGAATCACTGCCCGCGGTGGCCTTGAGAATGGGAAGCTCGAGCTGCCCACCGGGGTAGATGAACGTCGACGAGGCGGTATCCGATGCCGAGTCGGCGGGAGCTGTTTCAGCGGACACTCCAAAACCCCTTTACTCAGGTATGAGACCCACAGGTACATGTGACGCACTGTGAGTCGGACTCTCCGTTACTAAACGTAGTCGGTTATCGACATGCGCGCCCACGGAGGGTGCATTGACGTTGGTCAACCGTAGCCGAATACCGCCTGACCTGCGCCTTGATCACGGGGCATCGAGCTCGCTCGCCCACGGAGGGTCGGCTCCGGGACGCGAAACGGTCACCGCGGCGACTCGTGCCGCATAGTCCGCGGCTCGTAGCCAGTAGTCGGCGTCGCGCGACCGCACTGCGGATGCGGACAAATCACCCGACTCGTCGAAGAAGTGGAGTAACCCTCCGAGCACACTGTCGCCCGCCCCGATCGTGTCGACGACGGTGGTCTCCGGAGCCTGCGCCAGCACAGTGAATTCGCTTGTGCGAACGGAGATTCCGTCGGCTCCATGGGTGATCACGACGGCCCCCGCGCCCTCGCGAAGCCAGTCGTCGACCGACGAGCCGTCGGCTCCGTCGCCGAGCCAGTCGACGTCTTCGTCGGACAGTTTGAGGACGTCGATCATG
Source organism: Gordonia sp. 852002-10350_SCH5691597 (assembly GCF_001665715.1). Taxonomy (NCBI): domain Bacteria; kingdom Bacillati; phylum Actinomycetota; class Actinomycetes; order Mycobacteriales; family Gordoniaceae; genus Gordonia; species Gordonia sp. 852002-10350_SCH5691597. Next base: position 422 of record NZ_LZMO01000172.1, on the reverse strand, counting down.
GGTACCCAGTCCAGGAATCGTCGGCGGTAGACGTCGGGTTCGTCGATCACGGAGGGTCGGATGTTCGGGTCGAGCGCGACGAGACGCCCGGCGTCGTGAGCTCGACGCATCACCAGCTCGTAGACGCTCGCACCCGGCTCGAGGACCATGGACAACGTTCCGAAGCACGCCGCGGAGACGGTCGCGGCGAAGTCGCCGGGCTCGGAGACCAGGCGGTCGGCGGTGCCCTCCACATAGAAGGAGTAGTGCGCTGCGCCGTCGGAGCCGATCGTGGCCAGTGCGAGCGACGTGGGTTCGGAGCGACGTTGGACCAGCGTGGTGCCGACACCCCCGGCACTCAGAGCAGCCACGATGGCGTCGCCGTAGGTGTCAGTGGAGACCGCGGAGCAGAACGAGACGGCACTACCGAGCCTGCCGAGGGT
>NZ_LZMO01000171.1:0-543 GCF_001665715.1 Gordonia sp. 852002-10350_SCH5691597 | reverse complement strand
CTGTCCCACGAGACGATCTCCAAGATCTGCGACGAGGTCCTCGACGCGGTCGACGAATGGCAGAACCGGCCGCTGGAGGCGCTGTACCCCGTCATCTATCTCGACGCGTTGGTGGTGAAGGTCAAAGACGGCGCCCACGTCCGAAACAAACACGCCCACATAGCGATTGGCGTCGACATGGCCGGTATCAAGCATGTGTTGGGGATCTGGATACAGGCCGAAGAGGGCGCGAGGTTCTGGGCCGGGGTGTGCGCGAATCTGGCCAACCGCGGCGTCAAAGACGTGCTGGTCGTGTGCTGTGACGGGCTCACCGGATTCCCCGAGGCGATCGAGGCGACCTGGCCGCTGGCCACCGTGCAGACGTGTGTGGTGCATCTGATCCGCAACGCGATGCGGTTCGTCAACTACAAAGACCGCAAGGAGGTGGCCCGGGCGATCAAACCGATCTACACAGCCCCGGATGTCGAGGTCGCCCGCCTCGAGTGGGAGGCCTTCCGCGACTCGGAGTTGGGTGTCAAATACCCCAGTGCAGCACAGGCTTTC
>NZ_LZMO01000170.1:0-4428 GCF_001665715.1 Gordonia sp. 852002-10350_SCH5691597 | reverse complement strand
CACCTCCGACGCCCCAACCTCCGACCTCCGACGACCACAACCCCGCGCCAGCCCCCTACTCCAGCGTCTTCCCGAGCCGTGCTGCGGACTCCTGGTACTCGCTGACCAGGTCGGCGACCAGTTCGGCGACAGGGGTGATCGAGTTCAGCCGGCCGACGATCTGGCCCGCGGGCATGGCGACGACGCCTGCGTCGTCGGCATGCGAGATCCGCGCGTGTGCTTCCCCTACGAGCAGATTCTGCAGCGGCATCGGCAGCGGCTCCGGAGCGCCGGGGGCATCCCAGGCGTCGGTCCACTTCGTCTTCAACAGTCGGGCGGGCTTGCCCGAGTAGATCCGACGACGAACGGTGTCCCTCGACGACGCCGCGAGCAACGCCTTCTGCACCGTCGACGGCCCGTCGCCGGTGGCGCCGAGTCGGTACTCGGCCGCGGTCAGCCAGTACGTGCCCATCCACACACCTTGTGCGCCAAGGGCTATTGCCGCTGCCATCTGCCGACCACTGCCGACGCCGCCCGCTGCCAGCACGGGTGCGCGGTCGCCGACGGCGTCGACGAGTTCGGGCCAGAGCACCATCGACGTCACCTCGCCGGTGTGCCCGCCACCCTCGTAGCCTTGTGCGATCACGATGTCGACGCCCGCTTCGACATGATGCAGCGCATGGTCTTTCGCGCCCGCAAGCGCTGCCACCTGCACACCATTCTCGTGCGCGACGCCGATCACGTCCGGCGGCGGCGAACCCAGCGCGTTCGCGATCAGTTTGATCTGTCCGTACTTTCGGGCGTGCGCCATCGCAACGTCGACGTGCGAACGCGCCACCGAGTGCAGCCAGCCGAGCACTCCGGCATCCACCCTGTTGCCGTCCGGAAGCGGCGGCACCCCGAGATCGTCGAGGGTGCGTTCCACGAATGCCCGGTGCTCGGGCGGAATCATCGACTCCAGGTCGACTTTGCTTCCCTCCGTGGGGATCTTGGCAGGCATCACGACGTCGACGCCGAACGGCTTGCCGTCGGTGTTCTCGTGCATCCACTCGAGCACGTCATCGAGCTCCGACGCGTCGTTGAACCGTACGCACCCGAGGACACCCATTCCGCCTGCCCGGCTGATCGCGGCCGCGACCTCCTGACTCGGCGTGAAGCCGAAGATCGGATAGTCGATACCGAACCTCTCGGTCAGCTCCGTGCGAATCACTCTCTCGCCCATATCTTCACGCCCTTCCACTGACGGCCTGTGCCGACTCATCGGCCGGTCGCGACTCGGTGATTCCTCTGCCCCATCGATAGTTCGGTTTACCCGCCGGAGACCGCTTGATCTCGTCGACATACCACACGCTCCGCGGACACTTGTATCCCGCAACCTGTTCGCGCACAACCTTGTTCAGTTCATCCAGGGTTGGTCTGGCGTCGTCACGAGTAGCGATGACCGCTGCGACACGTTGACCGTATCGTTCGTCGGGAACCCCGACGACAACCGTGTCGAACACATCCGGATGCGCCTTGAGAGCCGCTTCGACCTCTTCGGGAAAGACCTTCTCGCCACCGGTGTTGATCGACTGCGACCCGCGCCCCATCATCGTGATCGATCCGTCCGCTTCGACGGTCGCCAGATCACCGGGGATCGAGTAGCGAATCCCGTTGAACTCCTTGAAGGTTCGTTCGGTCTTTGCCGGATCGTTGTAGTAACGCAGCGGAATGTTGCCGGACCGAGCCAGAATTCCCACCTCGCCCGAGCCGGGCTCGACGGGCGTTCCGTCCTCACGCAGCACCACGGCAGCCTTGTCCGCGGTCACCCGAGGAGCACCCGTGGGCGACTGCCCCTTCTGCGCCGCCGACATCCCGCTGAAACCCGTTTCCGACGACCCGATCGCGTCGATCACGAGCAGGTTCGGCAGAAGATCGAGGTACTCGTCCTTGACACTCGCAGAGAAGAGCGCAGCCGACGATGCCAGTGAGACAACGGAACTGGTGTCATACGTACGCCCGTCGGGATGTCCGGCCCGCAATGCGTCGACCATCGGACGCGCCATTGCATCTCCGGTGATCATCACGACGTTGACCTTGTGCCGCTCGATGATCTGCCAGGTGCGGTGCGCGCCGAACTCCGGATAGATCACCGCCTTGCCCCCGACGAAGAGCTCCTGGAACACAGCCCACTGCGATCCGCCGTGGATGAATGGCGGGATCGGAAAGCGCACCAGTTGGCCACCTGCCGCACCGTCACGAGCCTGCTGCCACTCGTCGGAGACCCGCTCACCGGTGTAGAAGCTGATGCCCCCGCCCAGAACCCGCCAAATGTCCTCCTGGCGCCAGACGACGCCCTTCGGGAATCCCGTCGTGCCGCCGGTGTAGAGCATGTACAGGTCGTCGTCGCTCCGCGGCTCGAAGTCACGATCGACGCTCCCCCTCGCGATGGCATCGGTGTAGGGAATCGAGCCAGCGGGGGCAGGTTCGTCGCTGCCGTCTTCGATGACGATCACGTGCGCCAGTTCCGGTGCATTCGGTAACACGTTCCGTACGCGGTCACCGTATTGACGCTCGTAGATCAGAACCTTCATGTCGGAGTCGGTGACGATGTGCTCGAGTTCGGCCGCGACATACCGGTAGTTGACGTTCACCATCACCGCACGGACCTTGAAGATCGCCAGCATCGCGACGACGCATTCCAGGGTATTCCTGCTGTACAGGCCCACCGAGTCGGTCGGCCGGACGCCGAGCGCGATCAGTTCGTGCGCGAGCGCGTTTGCCTCTCGCTCCAGCTCGGCATATGTCATCGACCGACCGTCTGTTTCCAGTGCGGTCCGGTCGGGCATCAGGTCGACGGCGTGCTCGATCAGGTCGGCGATATGGAAGGCCATGACGACAAAATTAGAACGTGTTACTGTTTTCGGCAAGGCCTGTTCGGTTATCGATCACCAGCCACCAAGGAGCACCTATGCCGGAGTGCCTCGTCGAGAAGCGCGGCCACGTTCTCATCGTCACCATGAATCGCCCGGAAGCGCGTAACGCGTTGTCGACGGAGATGATGGCGATCATGGAGAAGGCCTGGGATCAGGTCGACGCCGACCCCGACATTCGTGTCGCCATCCTGACCGGCGCGGGCGGATACTTCTGCGCGGGCGCCGACCTCAAGTCGATGAACGCCAAGCCCGCGGGCGACAAATTCGCCGACGGCGGGTGGGACCTCACCCGGATGCCCGCACTCCTCAAGGGTCGTCGACTCACCAAACCGCTCATCGCAGCCGTGGAGGGACCCGCGATCGCCGGGGGCACCGAGATCCTGCAGGGCACCGACATCCGCGTCGCGGGCGAGAGCGCGAAGTTCGGTGTGTCCGAAGCCAAATGGGGCCTGTTCCCCCTCGGCGGCAGCGCCGTCCGACTCGTTCGTCAGATCCCGTACACGATCGCCGCCGACATCCTGCTCACCGGACGCCACATCACTGCAGCCGAAGCCAAGGAGTACGGCCTGATCGGCCACGTCGTGCCCGACGGTTCGGCACTCGACAAGGCGCTCGACATCGCCGACGTCATCGCCGCCAACGGCCCGCTCGCCGTCCAGGCGATCCTCAAGACCATCCGCGACACCGAGGGAATGCACGAGGAGGACGCGTTCAAGATCGACGCCGACCTCGGGGTGCGCGTCTTCATGAGCAAAGACGCCAAAGTCGGCCCACGAGCATTCGCCAACAAGGAAAAGCCCGTCTTCACCGGCGAGTGACCACTCGCCGGTGAGTGACCACTCGTTGACAGGCCAACCGGAAGGCGGCAGGGTCGGAGCATGGCGAGGCTGCACATCGACAACGACTGGTCAGGTCAACGATTTCCGAGTCCCGGGCGTCGAAAGCCACTGATCGGCGACCTCGGCGTCGCCGATCCCCGCCATCCGTTGCTGAGCATGTTGACACTCGGCGCCAACCTCGGCCCGATCTACGAGATGCAGGTATTCCGCCAGAAGTTCGTCTTCATCGCCTCGGCCGAACTCACCGCGGAACTCTGCGACGAATCACAGTACTGCAAGGCACTTCCGCCCGCGATCGAGGCGCTACGCGACTACGCGGGCGACGGCCTGTTCACAGCGCGTAACGACGAGTCCAATTGGCAACTCGCACATGACCTTCTGATGCCCGCATTCACCAAGTCGGCCATGCGGTCCTATCACCCGATCATGCTGCAGACGGCCGGCGAACTGTTCGACTACTGGGACGCACTACCAACCGACCCCGCAGGCACCACCACCGTCGACGTCACGCGCGACATGACGAAGCTGACCATGGAAACGTTGAGCCGCACCGCATTCAGCCACGACTTCGGGTCCTTCACCTCCGCAGAGCAGCACCCGTTCGTCAGTGCCATGATCCGCGCGCTCGAGACCGGTCGACGCAAGGGCGGGCTGCGCACCGCGCCCGGCGGTCGCTACCTCACCGCCCTGCTCGA
>NZ_LZMO01000169.1:0-1065 GCF_001665715.1 Gordonia sp. 852002-10350_SCH5691597 | reverse complement strand
GACGCAGAACCTCCCGCAACGACGGCCAACGCCGACGTCGTCTCCGACGAATTCGACGGTCCCGCAGGCCCTGTCACGGGTGTGTGGACTGCCGAGATCGGCGGCGGAGAGTGGGGCAACGGCGAACAGCAGGTCTACACCGACAGCACGCGCAACGTGAGGCTCGACGGCAAAGGACATCTACTGATCACCGCGCGACGTGACGGCGACACCATCACATCGGCACGCCTCACGACCCGCGGCAAGTACTCGCTGCGCTACGGCACGATCTCCGCACGTATCTCGATGCCATCGGGCCAGGGACTCCATCCCGCGTTCTGGCTGCTCGGGGATTCCCTCGAGCAGGTGGGCTGGCCGCGTGCCGGAGAGATCGACGTGATCGAAACCCTCAACACCGCAGCGGATTACCACACCGGAATCCACGCGCCGCAGGACTCCAGCACACGTGGACAGACGGTGTCGGCATCCGGACCGGGACCCTTCGAACTCGCCAACACGTTTCGCACGTACTGGATGCGCAAGACGCCGGGGCGCATCGTCACCGGAATCGACGACCGAGAACTGTTCTCGGTCACACCGGCCGACCTCGCGCCCGACGCCCAATGGGTCTTCGACGCACCTTTCCATGTCCTGCTCAACGTCGCCGTCGGAGGCGATTGGCCCGGCCCCGCGTCGGACGACACCACTTTCCCCGCCACGATGACTGTCGATTGGATTCGGGTGAACACAACCGAACGGAGCTCCGGCACATGACCGAACTATTCACGGCGCCAATCGAACTGCGGCCGGTCATGCCCGCGACCGGAGGACCCGAGTGGCCCGGCGCGACCTGGGTGGGTCAACTCGACACCGCCGAACTCGACCTCGCGGACCGCTCGGCCGACATTACCGTCACCTGCCGCCCTCTCGGCGCCGACGGCTATACGCGCGCGCGACTGCTCATTCGCGAATCCGTTGTGCTGGTGCGCTTCACGGAATCCCCGCTCGAGAACGGGCTCGCCACCGTCACCATCCCGCCGTGCGACGAGACACGCGACAACGGCGATGCGCCGAGCAGGCCGGTGT
>NZ_LZMO01000168.1:0-1714 GCF_001665715.1 Gordonia sp. 852002-10350_SCH5691597 | reverse complement strand
TCTACATGCCGATGGTCCCCGAGGCGCTCGTCTCGATGCTCGCGTGCGCACGCCTCGGCCTGACCCACTCGGTGGTGTTCGCCGGGTTCTCCGCAGGCGCGCTGCGCTCCCGCGTCGACGACGCCGAGGCCAAACTCGTCATCACCACCGACGGCCAGTTCCGCCGAGGCAAGCCCGCACCTCTCAAGACCGCAGTCGACGAAGCACTCGGCACCGGCGACGCCGCCGCGAAGTCTGTCGAGAAGGTCCTCGTCGTGCGTCGTACCAATCACGATCCCGATCTGAACTGGGTCGAAGGTCGCGACGTGTGGTGGGAGGACACCGTCGACGAGTCGTCGACTCATCACGAACCGGAAGCCTTCGACTCCGAGCACCCGCTCTTCCTGCTTTACACGTCGGGCACCACCGGTAAGCCCAAGGGCATCGTGCACACCTCGGGCGGTTACCTGACCCAGGCCAGCTACACCTTCCATTACGTCTTCGACCACAAGGAAGGCCGCGACGTCTTCTGGTGCGGCGCCGACATCGGCTGGGTCACCGGCCACTCGTACCTCGTCTACGGGCCGCTCTCCAACGGAGCGACCGAAGTGGTCTACGAGGGCACCCCCAACTCCCCCAACGAGCACCGTCACTTCGAGATCATCGAAAAATACGGTGTCACAACGTATTACATCGCTCCCACGCTGATCCGTACGTTCATGAAGTGGGGCCGCCAGATCCCCGAAGCCCACGATCTGAGCTCCATCCGACTGCTCGGCAGCGTCGGCGAACCGATCAACCCCGAGGCGTGGAAGTGGTTCCGCGAGGTCATCGGAGCCAACTCGGCACCCATCGTCGACACCTGGTGGCAGACCGAGACCGGCGCCATCATGATCTCGCCGCTACCCGGCGTCACCGCGACCAAGCCAGGCTCGGCCATGGGACCGCTGCCCGGCATCTCGGCGAAGATCGTCGACGACAACGGCCAGCCTGTCGGCGCGGGCGAGCAGGGCTACCTGGTCCTCGACAAGCCGTGGCCGTCGATGCTTCGCGGCATCTGGGGCGACGACGAGCGCTACCGCGACACATACTGGTCGCGGTTCGCCGAACAGGGTTGGTACTTCGCCGGCGACGGCGCCCGCTACGACGACGACGGGGCACTCTGGGTCCTCGGCCGTGTCGACGACGTCATGAACATCTCCGGCCACCGCATCTCCACCGCGGAGGTCGAATCGGCCCTCGTCGGGCACTCCGGTGTCGCCGAAGCCGCCGTGATCGGAGCTGCCGATGAGACCACCGGGCAGGGCATCGTCGCGTTCGTGATCCTGCGCGAAGGCGTAGCGAACACCGGAGATCAGCTGATCAAGGAGCTCCGCGAGCAGGTGTCGGTGGAGATCTCCCCGATCGCCAAGCCGCGTGAGATCAACGTCGTGCCCGAACTGCCCAAGACCCGATCGGGCAAGATCATGCGACGTCTTCTCAAGGACGTCGCCGAAGGCCGCGAGCTCGGCGACACCTCGACACTGGTCGATCCCTCGGTGTTCGAGGCGATTCGCAGCCGAAAGGGCTGATCCGCACACAGTTGCTCGCCCGTTTTCAGTCATTCGGCGCGGCGCCGGCCGGCAAAAGCCCAGGTCGGCGTCGACGGTCGACGGAAAAATGACTGAAAACGGGCGAGCTGCGTCTGGAGATCTCGTTGTCCCGGCGGCCTTGCTCTTGACCCTGACACGGTGAC
>NZ_LZMO01000167.1:0-844 GCF_001665715.1 Gordonia sp. 852002-10350_SCH5691597 | reverse complement strand
CTTCTCCTCGGTTCTCGGTCATTCGTCCACGCGGGTGGACGTCTGCGGTGCCGGCGTCGTGGTCGATGCGCCGACACAGTTGGCTTTCTGAATGGATCTCACGCGGTATGGATCTCACGCGGTTGCGGGTAGTCCGAACGTTTCGGTCAGTTGCCTCGCCGTGTCGGCGCCGTCGGTATGGAGGATGCCCGCGATCCCGAGCTTCGCTGCACCGTCGAGGTTCTGTTGGAGGTCGTCGATCATCACCGAATCCTGCGGGGCCACTCCGAGCCGTTCGCACGCGATCTCGAAGATCCGACGCGATGGCTTGCGTATACCCACCTCAGCGGAGATGACGACAACATCCGCGAGCTCGCTGAGCTCGAAGCCCGCATAGGTGTCTCGTCCGAACGCGTTGGACACCAGGGCAACTGGAACCGACGCGGCGCGCAGCCGACCCAGCATGGCAATCGTCTCGTCGTCACGCTCGAGTCGATGCTGCATCCTCGCGGAGAGTCCATCGGACGGCACGCTTACGCCGTGTGCCCCGAGTCGGGCGGCGAAACCCTTGTCGAAGGTTTCGGCGTCGATCCGTCCTGCCTCATGATCTGCGAGCAGCGTGCGGGATTGCCCGTCGTGTCCGAGTAGACGCAGCGGCAGCTCACGGTCGCCGATCTCCGCGCCGAAGGCCCGGAAGGCGTCGAGCACGCTGGTGGTCACCACTCCCCCGAAATCGATGAGCACAGCTGATCGCGTAGTGGAACTTGATCGCATAGTTGAACTTGACCTCATATTCAATTTGTAACACACAACACGTTGCAAATGGGAGAGCTGCCCACCTCTGTGAGGCTGTCTCTTATACACA
>NZ_LZMO01000166.1:0-4923 GCF_001665715.1 Gordonia sp. 852002-10350_SCH5691597 | reverse complement strand
GTCGAAACCAGCCATATCCGCGCTGGTGCCTGTGGAGAGAGCGCTCGTGCTCTGTCCGGCGCACTGGGTAAACATAGGGATGTCCGGTCTTATGTACATCCTGGAATGCGCTGACGGTAGCTACTACGTCGGCAGCACTCGCGACGTCGAGAAGCGCGTCGACCAACACAACAGTGGTAAGGGCGCGGCGTACACCAGCGGCAGGAGGCCGGTCCGCCTGGTCTACTGCGCCGAGTTCGCCGCGATCGCCGAAAGCCTACGCATTCGAGAAGCGGGTGCACGGGTGGTCGCGAGCCAAACGTCGTGCATTGATCGACGGGAACTTCGATGCGCTGCGTGTGTACTCACAGCGCGGCTATCGGCGGTGATGTCGTGGCCGGGAGCTGGTTTCGACACGGCAACTCGCTGCGCTCGCGGCCAGCTCAACCATCGGGATGGTGCACGAGCCAGCTCAACCAGCAGGAGGGCCGCGCAACCAGCGGGATAGTGCAATCAGCTGTTGTGCCCGTAGCCGGCGGGCAGGTTGACCGATTCGGCCTTCTCGACAGCTGTCACGGCGCCAGACGACGCCAGGATCACGCCTCCGACGACAGCGGCCACGAACGCGACAATCGCGGCAGGCCCCCAACCGGAGCGTGTGACGTCGCCGAGAAAGATGATGCCAACGGCACCCGGAAGAACTGTTTGTCCGACGACGAGCGCCGCGGCCGCGCCGTTGACCGACCCCGTCTGCAGCGCAACCGTGAACAGATAGAAGCCGCCGATGCCGCTGATGAGGAGCGCATAGAGCGCGGGATCGGTGAACAGCACTCCCGGCTGCAACGGTGAAACACCCGTCAGCACACGGGAAGCCACAGCCATGACCCCGAAGATCGCGCCCGCGATCAGACCCGCGAATGCCGCGATTCGACGCTTGAGTACGCGTGCTCCCATGATGCCGATCACGATCAGCAACGGTCCGGCAACAAGCGTCGCCCATCCCATCCACGCGTCGTAATCGGAGCCCTCGCGCCCGGCAGATATCGCGAGCAGGATCAGCGAGAGGATGACCACCGCCCCCGAAACCCATTCTCTCCAGGTGAGACTCACCTTCAGCACGATCGCGGCGAGTACCGCAGTTGCGACCATCCGCGCAGAGATGATGGTCTGCGAAAGGAACAGCGGGATCAGGCGCGCGGACACGATGGTCGCGATGAAACCGATGATGTCGAACACGAATCCGACAAGGAAAGGCACCGTCAGCATGGTGGCCGCCGTCGAACGAAGCGTCGGATGTGGTGTGCTCGACCGCAATTCCTCGCGGTGTTCGGCGCGTTGCGCCACGCGTTCGGCTCCGAGTGCCTGCAGCACCGACGCAGCAGCGAAGGAGAGCGCGCCGATCACCGCGATGACGATTCCGAGCGTCATCTGATCACGCCTCCCGCGAGAGGCACGGGCACCGCTTGCGTCATCTGCTACTACTGCGGCTTGAGCACGTCGGTACCGACGAACCGCGCAAGTTCGTCGGGCAACACAACCGAACCGTCGGCCTGCTGATGGTTCTCCAGGATCGCGACGAGCCACCGCGTGGTGGCGAGCGTTCCGTTCAAGGTCGCGGCGACCTGCGGCTTACCCGACTCATCGCGGTACCGGATAGAAAGGCGGCGCGCCTGGAACGTCGTGCAATTCGACGTCGAGGTCAGCTCGCGATACGTCTGCTGCGTGGGAACCCATGCCTCACAGTCGAATTTGCGTGCGGCCGACGACCCGAGGTCGCCTCCGGCAACGTCTATGACCCGATACGGGACGTCGATCGCGGCGAGCATCTCCTTCTCCCAGCCGAGCAGTTTCTGATGCTCCGCGGCGGCGTCCTCGGGCTTGCAGTAGACGAAGCCCTCGACCTTGTCGAACTGGTGCACCCGGATGATGCCGCGTGTGTCCTTGCCGTAGCTACCCGCCTCGCGTCGGAAACACGTCGACCATCCGGCGTAACGCTTCGGGCCGTCGGAGAGGTCGATGATCTCGTCCATGTGGTAACCGGCGAGCGGCACCTCCGACGTTCCGACGAGGTAGAGATCGTCGTCCTTGTCGAGGTGGTAGACCTCGTCGGCGTGTGCGCCGAGGAAGCCGGTTCCGCCCATCACTTCCGGTCGGACCAGCACCGGCGGGATCATCAGCGTGAATCCGTTGGCCGTGGCCTTCTGCGCGGCCATCGTCAGCAGCCCGAGCTGCAACATCGCGCCCTGACCGGTCAGGAAGTAGAACCGCGAGCCGGAGACCTTCGCGCCACGCTCCATGTCGATGAGGCCGAGCGACTCACCGAGTTCGAGGTGGTCCTTGGGATTCTCGATCTCCCGCGGCTGACCGACGTGCTCGAGAACGACGTAGTCGTCCTCGCCTCCGGGAGGCGCGCCCTCGACGATGTTGGAGATCGCGCGCTGCGCATTCGACGCAGCCTCGTCGGCGTCATTCTGGCGCGCGACAGCAGCCTTGACCTGATCGGCCAGTTCCTTGCCCTTGGCCAGCAGCGCCGCCTTCTCGTCGCCGGACGCTTTGCCGACCTGCTTACCGAGAGCCTTCTGCTCGGAGCGCAGCGAGTCGGCTTCGACGATGGCTGATCGACGCGTCGAGTCGGCGTCGAGCAGAACGTCGACGAGGCCGGGGTCTTCTCCGCGGACGCGCTGCGAGGCGCGGACGAGGTCGGGGTCGTCGCGGACGATTTTGAGGTCGATCACGCCTGTCAACGATACTGGAGCGCCCGGCGGGCGGATCGTCGGACGTTGTCGCGCCTACTGCCAGTGCCCGCGATAGTCGGCTCGGCCGAACATCGACGCCGCGTCGTCGGCGCTCGGGGTTCCCGCGAAAGGGTCGGCACCGGCCTTCACCAATGCCGCGACGACGTCGTCGAATCCCTTGAATACCGCGCCCGCAAGGGGTGTCTGGCCCTTGTCGTTGGCGAGGTCGACGTCGGCGCCCCGCTCGGTGAGAGCGGTCACCGCCTCGACGTTTCCGTGGTAAGCGGCGAGCATCAGCAGCGAGTCACCCGACTGATTGCGCAGGTCAACGGGCACTCCGGCGTCGAGGTAGGCGGCAAGCGATGCAGCGTCGCCCGAGCGGGCCATGTCGAAGAGTCGTCCGGCCAATTCCTGGACGTCGGCACTCGGTTCGGGGTCGTTGGGGCTCACCCGTCCGAGTCTAAGCACAGGTATCGGCGCACCCGGACGCTCGGAAAGTGCATGATGGATGCCGATGAACGACGATCCCGACAAGGTGTCCCACGACGCGACGCCCGACCCCTCGGCGACCGACCACGTCGAACCGGCCACCGAGCAGTTCGAGCCGGTCACCGAAGAGTTCGAGCCCATCGGTGCAGAAGAGGGTGGGGCCGAACAGGGCGAGGGGCCGGCGACCGAGCGACCCGTCGTCGATGACGACGCAGCCACAGCAGAACCGGCTCGTCGCCGCGGGGTGAGTGGAGCGCTCGCCGCGAACCCGATGCGTGTGGTGCTGGCGGCGATCGTGATCGGCGCGATCGTTGCGGGTGGTATCGCGTTTGCTCTCGGCACGTTCACCGACAACGGGAACGTCGGAAGCACCGACATCGGCGAGAACGAGCGCCTCACACAGAACGCGTTCACGAGATCGGTCGCAGGCGACTGCCTCGACTGGCCCGACGGGCAGCCCGGCCAGCCGTCGAAGGTGGCGTGCGATCAACTGCACCGCTTCGAGGTCGCCGGTCCCCTCAACACCGCGCTTCTACCGGGATCAGAATTCGGCGACTCCGCGGCGTGGCCAGGGGCCGAGCGATTCGCCGCGATCCGCGACGAGCAGTGCCCGGTCATCGTCGACGACTATCTGCAGGGCAAGCTCGACCCGCAGGGACGCTTCTCCATCGGGATGATGTATCCGTCACAAGCGCAGTGGGACAAGGGCGCTCGTGAACTGCGCTGCGGATTGCAACAGACGGGCAAGGGCGGCCAGCCAGACCAGGTGGCGGGCCGCGTCGTCGACAACGACCAATCGTTCTCGTGGCCACCCGGCACATGCATCGGTATCGATCAGCAGACTCGACGCCCCACGGTGCCGGCCACCGTCGTCGGCTGTAGTGAACCGCACGCGTTCCAGACGACCGGCATCGTCGACCTGTCTGCACGCTTCGGAAATCGGACGTCGGGTAAGCCGTGGCCGCAGATCGACGAGCAGAACAAGTTCCTGGCCGGGATCTGCCCGGCGCAGGCGCAACGATTCCTCGGCGGCAAGGAGAAGCTCGACGCCACCACGCTCAACACTCAGTGGTCCGTCATCAGCGAGCCGAGCTGGCTCGCGGGCAGCCGCAAGGTGGTCTGCTACATCGGGCTACCCGACCGGGGTGGATTCGCGACGCTCGTCGGCGACGCGCGCCAGACGCTGCTGATCAACGGCAAGCTCCCGGTACCGCCCCCGCAGGCGCCACCCGGCCGCGTCCTGCCAACGCCCGTCCCACTACCGCCCGGCATCCAGCCGAACCCCGAAGAGGTCCCCGCCCCCGCGGGCTGATCAGGAGTACACCCATGCCCGTCGCCATGTCCGACGACGAGTTCGAGGGCTTGGTGTCCGATGCGCTCGACACCATCCCGAAGGAACTGACCGACGCCATCGACAACGTGGTGATCCTCGTCGAGCCGAACAACCCCGAGTCACCGCACATTCTCGGGCTCTATTCGGGTGTCGCGCTGACCAGCCGCGACCACGACTACGGCGGCTTTTTACCCGACACCATCACCATCTACCGCGAGCCGATCCTCGGGATGTGCCACACGCGCGAGCAGGTCGTCCACGAGGTCGCCGTCACGGTCATCCACGAGATCGCCCACCACTTTGGCATCGACGACGCCTGGCTCCACGAGCACGGCTGGGGCTGAGGGTCGGGGCGCCCGATGTAGCAGACCACCTTGCGGCTGCCCG
>NZ_LZMO01000165.1:0-1028 GCF_001665715.1 Gordonia sp. 852002-10350_SCH5691597 | reverse complement strand
AAGTAAAAAGAGTAATGTTGCAGCAGATGCAGTCGAACCCTCCTCCTTTGCAACGTTCAGATTCTTATCGGTCTGGGCGCCTGACCTGCTCTGATGTGGGTTCAGACGGTCTATTGTGAGTGCGAACGCCGAATCGAAGCTGCAGTTTGCGCAGGGACCTGTCATACGAGCAGGGCTGAGCGACTTGATGATTGACACCGACCCTGCAATAGATGCATGATATGAGCATCTAATGCACCCAGCCTGGAGATGATGCCGCGTGACGGTCGACGACTCTGGGCGCTTGGTGCTGGTGCCGGGCGTTCGATATCTGAGCAACCAGGATGCTGTGTTCGCGGAGATGTTGGATGGATGGCGCAATCAGCAGCTGTCCAGAAACCTAACCTTCGGGACCATTGAGCAGCGTTGTCAGCTAATTACCCGCTTTGCTGACTATGTCAACGAGTACCCGTGGAAGTGGTCCCCGGCGATGGTCGACGAGTTCTTCGGCGACCTGCGGAGTATCCGTCACGCGCGGCAAACGACGGTGCGTGGTTATCAAACAGCGCTACGGCTGTTCTGCGACTATGTCGGATCGTCCGAGTATGGCTGGTGTGATCTCTGCGTTGATTTGTTCGGAACTCATCCAGTACAGGTTTGCCACGATTGGAACTCGGCTCGCCACGCACAAGAGTGCGAGTCCGATCCACGTAAGCGGGCTTTCAGTCGCGCTGAACTGCAACGATTTTTCGATCATGCTGACGATGAAGTCGATCGGCTCGCGACGAGCGGCCGCAAGGGTCAGTGGCCGGCCTACCGCGATGCAACCTGGTTCAAAGTTGCGTACGCATGGGGACTTCGCGGTAATGAGATCCGTCATCTGCAGACCACTGATTTCTATCGCAACCCGAAAGCGCGCGAATTCGGCAAGCACGGCATCCTGCATGTTCGCTACGGCAAACCTCATCGTGGTTCTCCCCCGAAGCGTCGATCCGTCCTAACAGTTTTCGACTGGTCCCCTGACGTCGTCGCTGACTGGATTTCTGCCG
>NZ_LZMO01000164.1:0-10539 GCF_001665715.1 Gordonia sp. 852002-10350_SCH5691597 | reverse complement strand
CGAAGTCGTTGTCGCGCTTGATGTTGCCGCGCTGGTCGTATTCGACGCCCAGCTTGTCGAGCAGGTCGACGCGCTCAGGGCCGACGAAGCCCATGGCCAACAGCACCAGATCGCACTCGAGCTCGAAGTCTGAGCCCTCGACCTTCTCGAATCGACCGTCACGCATGGCAACCTCGTGCGCCTTGAGCGCGGTGACCTTGCCGTTCTCGCCGGTGAACTGCTCGGTGTTGACCGAGAAGACACGCTCGCCGCCCTCTTCGTGGGCAGACGACACGCGATACATCAGCGGGTACGTCGGCCACGGGGTCGACTCGGCCCGCTCGGTCGGCGGCTTGGGCATGATCTCGAACTGGTGCACAACCTCAGCGCCCTGACGCAGCGACGTGCCGAGGCAGTCGGCGCCGGTGTCGCCGCCGCCGATGATGACGACCTTCTTGCCCTTGGCGCTGATCTGCCCGTCGACGGTGTCGCCGAGCTGAATTCGGTTGGCCTGCGGCAAAAACTCCATCGCCTGGTGGATGCCGTCGAGCTCGCGGCCCGGAATCGGCAGATCGCGACCGATCGTCGAACCCATCGCGAGCACGACGGCGTCGAAGTCCTGACGAAGCTGCGCGACGGTGATGTCGACGCCGACGTTCACACCGGTACGGAAGACGGTGCCCTCGGCCCTCATCTGCTCGAGACGACGGTCGATGTGGCGCTTCTCCATCTTGAACTCGGGGATGCCGTAGCGCAGCAGTCCGCCGATCCGATCAGCGCGCTCGTACACGTAAACCGTGTGGCCCGCACGCGTGAGCTGTTGCGCCGCAGCGAGTCCCGCGGGACCCGAACCGACAACCGCAACCGACTTGCCGGTGCGCTCGGTCGGCAGCACGGGCTGCACCCAGCCGCTGTCGAAGGCGTTGTCGATCAGCTCCACCTCGACCTGCTTGATGGTCACCGCGGGCTGATTGATACCGAGCACGCACGACGCCTCGCACGGCGCTGGGCACAGACGCCCTGTGAACTCCGGGAAGTTGTTGGTCGCGTGCAGGCGCTCGATGCCTTCTCTCCACTGATCCCGGTAGACCAGGTCGTTCCACTCCGGGATCAGGTTGCCCAGCGGACAACCGTTGTGGCAGAACGGGATACCGCAGTCCATGCAGCGGCTGGCCTGGGTCTGCAGCTCCGACTTGTCGAAATCGTTGTAGACCTCTTTCCAGTCCATCAACCGCAGGTCGACCGGCCGACGCTCGGGCAGTTCACGCTCGGTGTGCTTGAGGAATCCTCTGGGGTCAGCCACGTGCGGCCTCCATGATCGCTTCGTTCACGTCTCGTCCGGACTTCTCTGCGGCGTCGATCGCGGCCAGCACACGCTTGAAATCGCGTGGCATGACCTTGGCGAACGCCTGCTGGGTGTTCTCCCAATCGGCAAGTATCGCCGCGGCGACCGGCGATGCCGTCTCGCCGCGATGCTCACCGATGATGCCGGACAAGAACTCGATGTCTTCGTCGTCGAGTGGTTCGAGGTCGACGAGTTCGGGGTTCAGGTTGGTACCCAGCTTGTTCTCGGGGTCGTACACGTAGGCGATACCGCCCGACATACCAGCCGCGAAGTTACGTCCGGTGTCACCGAGCACCACCACGCGTCCACCGGTCATGTACTCGCAGCCGTGATCGCCGACGCCCTCGACCACCGCTGCGGCACCGGAGTTACGCACGCAGAAACGCTCGCCGACGACGCCGCGCAGGAAGATCTTCCCCTTTGTGGCACCGAAGCCGATCACATTTCCGGCGATGATGTTGTCTTCTGCGACAAAGCCTTCCGGCGTATTCGCCGGCGGACGCACCACGATGCGTCCACCCGAGAGACCCTTGCCGACGAAGTCGTTGGCATCGCCCTCGAGTCGAAGCGTGATGCCCTTCGGCACGAACGCACCGAAGCTGTTGCCCGCAGAACCCTCGAAGTCGATGATGATCGTTCCCTCGGGAAGCCCCTGCGCGCCATGCGTCTTGGTGACCTCGTGGCCGAGCATCGTTCCGACGGTGCGGTTCACGTTGGTGATCTTTGACGTGAACGACACCCTGGTGCCGTGATCGATCGCCTCACGACTCTGCGCGATGAGCTGCTGGTCGAGCGCCTTCTCCAGACCGTGGTCCTGCACGCCGGAGCAGTACAGATCCTGGTTCATGAACGGCGATTCGGGCGTCGACAGAATCGGCGACAGATCGAGCTTGCCCGCCTTCGACGACTTCCAGTGTGCGAGTGCCTTTGTCGTGTCGAGAGCCTCGACGTGGCCGACGGCCTCCTGCAGCGTGCGGAACCCGAGGCGAGCAAGCAGCTCGCGTACCTCTTCTGCGATGAACATGAAGAAGTTCTCGACGAACTCCGGCTTGCCGGTGAAACGCTCACGCAGCAGCGGATTCTGGGTGGCGACGCCGACCGGGCAGGTGTCGAGATGGCAGACGCGCATCATGACGCAACCGGAGACGACGAGAGGCGCCGTCGCGAAGCCGAACTCCTCGGCTCCGAGCAGTGCACCGATCACCACGTCGCGGCCGGTCTTGAGCTGACCGTCGACCTGCACCGAGATCCGATCGCGAAGTCCGTTGAGCAGCAAGGTCTGCTGCGTCTCGGCGAGACCGATCTCCCAGGGGGCACCGGCATGCTTCAACGACGTCAGCGGCGACGCGCCGGTACCGCCGTCGTGGCCGGAGATCAGCACGACGTCGGCGTGTGCCTTCGACACACCCGCGGCGACCGTTCCGACGCCGAGCTCACTGACGAGCTTGACGT
The DNA here is from genome assembly GCF_001665715.1 of Gordonia sp. 852002-10350_SCH5691597. Taxonomy (NCBI): domain Bacteria; kingdom Bacillati; phylum Actinomycetota; class Actinomycetes; order Mycobacteriales; family Gordoniaceae; genus Gordonia; species Gordonia sp. 852002-10350_SCH5691597. The sequence goes on along the minus strand of NZ_LZMO01000164.1, from coordinate 7,763 downwards.
GTACGCGCGCTTGCGGATTGGCGTTCTTCAGGTCGTGGATCAGCTGGGCGAGATCCTCGATCGAGTAGATGTCGTGGTGCGGTGGCGGCGAGATGAGGCCGACGCCCGGCGTCGAGCCGCGCACCTCGGCTACCCACGGGTACACCTTGTGCGGCGGAAGCTGGCCACCCTCACCGGGTTTCGCGCCCTGCGCCATCTTGATCTGGATGTCGGTGCAGTTGCTCAGGTAGTGCGAGGTGACACCGAAGCGTCCCGACGCGACCTGCTTGATCGCACTGCGACGCCAGTCGCCGTTCTCGTCGTGATGGAAACGACGCGGATCTTCGCCGCCCTCACCGGAATTCGACCGTCCGCCGAGTCGGTTCATGGCGATCGCCAAGGTCTCGTGCGCCTCGGCCGAGATCGAACCGAAGCTCATCGCGCCCGTCGAGAAGCGCTTGACGATCTCGCTCGCGGGCTCGACCTTGTCGATCGGGATCGGGTCACGATCGCCGAAGTTGAAGTCGAACAGTCCACGCAGAGTTGCCATTCGGGCCGACTGGTCGTCGACCATCTTGGTGTACTCCTTGAACACCTTGTACTGCCCGGTGCGTGTGGAGTGCTGGAGCTTGAACACGGTGTCGGGGTTGAACAGGTGGTACTCACCCTCGCGCCGCCACTGGTACTCGCCACCGACCGGGAGCTCGCGGTGTGCGCGCTCGGACGGACGCTCGTTGAACGCCAAGGCATGTCGCGTCGCGACGTCGGCGGCGATCTCGTCGAGTCCGACGCCTCCGAGCTGGCTGTTCATCCCGCTGAAGAACTCGTCGACGGTGTCCTGGTCGAGACCGATCACCTGGAAGAGCTGCGCGCCGGTGTACGAGGCCACCGTGGAGATGCCCATCTTGCTCATCACCTTGAGCACGCCCTTGCCCGCGGCCTTGACGTAGTTGTTGCGGGCGGTCTCGAAGTCGATGTCGCCGAGCACTCCGCGCTCGACCATGTCCTCGATCGATTCGAATGCCATGTACGGATTGACCGCTGCCGCACCGAATCCCACCAACGTGGCGACGTGGTGGACCTCGCGGCAATCACCCGATTCGACGATGAGGCCGACGCGCGTGCGCTTGCGCTCGCGGACCAGGTGGTGGTGAACCGCAGCCGTCAGCAGCAACGACGGGATCGGTGCGAGCGTCTCGTCGGACTCGCGGTCGCTGAGCACGACGAGGCTCACGCCGTCGTCGATGGCAGCACTGACCTTGGCACGGATCTCGTCGAGCGCCTTGCGCAACCCGACACCACCGTCGGCGACCGGATAGAGGCCGTGGATCTGGATGCTGCGGAAGTCGGGCAGCGCGTCGTCCTCGTTGATCCGGACCAACTTGGCGAGGGTGTCGTTGTCGATCACCGGTGAGGGAAGCGCGATCTGGCGGCATGACTCGGGGCCCGGGTGCAGCAGATCGGCTTCGGACCCGATGGTTCCGCCGATGCTGGTGACGATCTCCTCGCGGATTGCGTCGAGCGGCGGGTTGGTGACCTGCGCGAAGAGCTGCTGGAAGTAGTCGAACAGCATCCGCGGGCGCGCCGACAACACCGCGATCGGCGTGTCGGTGCCCATCGATCCGATGGCTTCGGCGCCGGTCTTCGCCATCGGCGCGACCAGCAGGTTGAGCTCCTCGGTGGTGTAACCGAACACCAACTGACGCAGCGTGACCCGGTGGTGGGACATGTGCTCGTGCGGCAACGCCTTGACGTTGTCGATGTGGACGAGCCCCTTCTCGAGCCACTCCGCGTACGGATGCTCTGCGGCGAGTTCGTCCTTGATCTCCTCGTCGTCGACGATGCGGCCCGCGGCCGTGTCGACGAGGAACATGCGGCCCGGCTGCAGGCGCAGCTTCTGCACGACGTCGGCCTGGTCGATGTCGAGCACACCGACCTCGGAGGCCATCACGACGAGGCCGTCCTTGGTGACCCAGATTCGGCTGGGCCGCAGGCCGTTTCGGTCGAGCACCGCTCCGACGACGGTGCCGTCGGTGAAGCACACCGATGCCGGTCCGTCCCACGGCTCCATGAGGGCCGCGTGGTACTCGTAGAAGGCGCGATGCCCAGGCTTCATCGCCTCCTGGCGTTCCCACGCCTCGGGGATCATCATCAACACCGCGTGCGGCAGGCTGCGGCCGCCGAGATGCAGCATCTCGAGCACCTCGTCGAAGCGTGCCGTGTCGGATGCGCCTGGCGTACACACCGGGAAGATCTTCTGCGCTGCGCCGTCGCCGAACAGCGAGGTGTCGATCAGTGCCTCACGGGCACGCATCCAGTTCTCGTTGCCGGTGACGGTGTTGATCTCACCGTTGTGCGCGACGCGGCGGAACGGATGCGCAAGCGGCCACGACGGGAAGGTGTTGGTCGAGAAGCGCGAGTGCACGAGGCCCAGCGCGCTCTCCACCCGCGAGTCCTGCAGGTCGAGGTAGAACTCCCGCAGCTGCGGGGTGGTGAGCATGCCCTTGTAGACGAAGGTCGTGCCCGACAGGCTCGGGAAGTAGACGGTCTCGCGGCCGGGGCCGTCAGCGCCGGCGCCCTTGTTGCCGAGCTCGTGCTGAACACGCTTGCGCACGACGAATGCCTTGCGCTCGAGCTCCATGCCCGACGCACCGGCGAGGAACACCTGACGGAAGGTCGGCATCGCGTCGCGTGCGAGAGCACCGAGTCCGTTCTCGTTGGTGGGCACCTCGCGCCAGCCGAGCACGGTGAGACCCTCGGACTCGATGATCTTCTCGACGCCCTCGGCGGCGGTCGCGGCGTCGTTCGAGCCCTGCGGCAGGAAGGCGATACCGGTCGCGTAGCTGCCCTCGGCGGGCAGTTCGAAGTCGACAACCTCACGCAGGAAGCGGTCGGGGACCTGGATCATGATTCCGGCACCGTCGCCGGTGTTCGGCTCTGCGCCCGCAGCACCACGATGCTCGAGGTTGATCAGCGCGGTGATCGCCTTGTCCACGATGTCGCGGCTGCGACGACCATGCATGTCGACAACAAACGCAACACCGCACGCGTCGTGTTCGTTGGCCGGGTCATAGAGCCCAATGGGGCCTGGAGCGTGCTTCATGTATTCGCCTCACTAGGTGCGCGACGTTGCGCAGAGCTGTCACCCGTTTCGTCGTTGACAGCAGTCCTACCGAGCCAACAGGATCCACCCTCGTCGTGGGCTGACCTGGGCTGATCCTGTGATCACTCGGTGGCTGCCTCGTGCCAGCGCCGTTGCTGGCGGGGGTGCGCCGACCCTACGATCGCGCTGACACCCCACTGCTTCTTGAGCATTGTCGAATATTTTCTCACGGTGGGTGCCCAGTATTGAAATCCGGCTACCACATCGCCGCCGATTGCGCAGGCTACGCACCACGAACAAGGCGTCGAACCCCTATCCTGAGTCGGTGGAATCGCTGGTGACTGCTGTGGTGATCGACGACCATCCGTTCTTCCGGGATGGCATCTCCCGCGGACTCACCCACAGTGGCCGCGTACGCGTGGTGGGCGAAGCGGGCGACGGCCCGTCCGGCCTCGAACTCATCCGCGGCGAGCTGCCGGATGTGGCCGTCGTCGACTACCAGATGCCGGGGCTGACCGGAGTCGATGTCGCGCACGCGGTCACCAGGGACGGGCTCCGGACGCGGGTCCTGGTTCTCTCCGCTGTCACCGACGCGCCCATCGTCTTCGCTGCGCTCGAGAAAGGTGCGGCGGGGTATCTGAGCAAGGAATCGAGCCGCGACGAGATCGTCGGAGCCGTCACGCGGGTTGCCAAGGGCGAGACGGTGGTCCCCTCGGAGTTGGCCGCCGGGCTCGTCGGTGAGATCAGGTCGCACGCGCGCAACGACGGCCCGGCGCTCAGCGAGCGCGAACGCCAGGTACTCGAAGGCTTTGCCCGCGGCCTGTCGATCCCGCAGGTCGCAGACGAGCTCTTCATCGGGGCGTCGACCGTCAAAACACATGCGCAACACCTATACGAGAAGCTCGGGGTGTCTGATCGCGCTGCCGCCGTCGCCGAGGCGATGCGTCGCGGACTTCTCGAATGACTCGACCCTCATGGCCGCGACGACTGGGCTACGGACGCCTGGGCTGTGGACGCTCGGGCAACCCGGACGGGCAGGCACCGCAGCTCGGCCTGACGGAGCTGATCGACGAGCCGCGCATCTCCGAGATCCTGATCGATCACGCACTTCTCGGTGTCCGAGTGCAGGTCGTGCTACGCATGTTGCTCTCCGTCTTCGTGCTGGCAACCGTGCTCCTCGATCCACCGGCCGACGGTGCCGCGTTCTGCATCGTGGTCGCGGTGCTCTACGCCGTCTGGTGTCTCGCGGGCGTGCTGGCGGCCTCCCGAATCCGAGTGGGCATGATCCGATTCGCCTGGCTCGCTTTGTTTGTCGACCTCGCGGTCCTCATCGTCCTGATCGTCGTGGCGAGTCGTTCCGATCAGGTCAGTTGGACCTCGGATGTACTCGTCAACGGATTCGTGGCCATTCCGATGATCGCAGCGACGCAACTGCGCCCCAGAGTCTGTGCGCTGGTGGTGATCCCGACCGTCGTCGTCTACTTCCTCGCGAGCGCTCTGGCCCGTGTCCCCAACGGCGAACCGTGGTCGTTGATCGCGATGCGCACGCTTGTCGTCGCGATCCTCGCATTGGGCAGTGTGATGCTCTCGACCGTTCAGCGTTCACGCGTGTCGACTATCGGATCTCTTGCGGCACAACGTGCTCGACTTCTCGACGAGACTGTCCGCATCGAGGAACGCGAGCGTCGCGACCTCGCCGAGCATCTCCACGACGGCGCGTTGCAGTACGTGCTCGGCGCGCGGCAGGAACTCGATGCGGCGCGCGACGGCACCGATCCCGACGCTCTCGCACGGGTCGACACAGCGCTGCGCGAGGCGTCGAGGCTGCTGCGCTCGACGTTGGGTGAACTCCATCCCGCCGTACTCGAACAGGGAGGACTCGCCGCGGCGGTCACCGACCTCGCGGCATCGGTCGAACAGCGCGGCCCGCTGACGATCTCGGTGGACACCGTCGGCTGGCCGAGCGATCTGCGCACCACGTCCGATCCCATGCTGTTCGCAACCGCACGCGAGCTGCTGACCAACGTGGTCAAGCATGCCGACGCCCATGCCGTCGAACTCTCAGTCGAATTCGACGACGGCACAGCCCGGGTGATTGTTGTCGACGACGGGCGCGGCGTCGACGAGTCGACGCTCGATCGCCGTGTCGCCGAGGGACACATCGGACTCGTCTCGCGTCGGGTGCGCCTCGAGCAGCAGGGCGGCTTGCTGACCGTCACCCGACGTCCCGGCGGCGGGACGGCCGCGATCGCCGAGGTCCCTGTGGTCGATGTCGGAGCGCGTGCTCAGTCGAACGTCGACCCCCGCTCCGAGCCGTAACCCTGCCGGTCTGGACGCTCCGCGAGCCGACGGTCGAGGCCTATCGGCCAATCGAGCTCGACCTGTTCGTCCAGTGCCGCAAGACGTTCGACGATCGGCGGCTGCTGATCCGCGCTGCACTGTGACGCAACGGTCTCGTAGAGCGCACGTAGTCGTCGATGCACCTGCGCCTGGCCGTGACTGTGCCTGCGGATCTCGTCGGTGCCGATCGCGACATAATCCGCCCACGTACGTCGATAGCCGCGCACGGCGGGTGAGCGTCGAACCGCGTCGGCGTGGACCCGCGGCGCGAGCATCAGCAGCATGTCCTCGATGTGGTCGAGCGCCAACACCACCGTGCTCGGATCATTGCCCGCAGTCGAGATCGCCTTGAGGGCGATATCGGAAATGGCCTGCAGCGCTGCAACAGGACTCACCGACGGCTGATGCATATCGCCGAAGAGCAAGCACCGCAATACCTTATGCTCGGGCACCGGCCCGCCTCGCGGCGTTCCGACCACAGCGATCACGCCGACGTTGTGCGGCACGTTGTCGCCGACCATCACCAGCAGATCGAATCTCACGCCCCACGCCGCCGCGTAGCGTTCCAGCATCGGTACGTTCACCGCGAGCAGCACCCGCCCTCGAGAACCTATCTCGCGCAACATGATCACGTGACGTGGCTCTTCGCCGAGTGCGGTGTCGGGCGCGGGCGCCACGTCCGGCGCCTGGGTCTCGAGCGACTTCTCCGGGTACAGCCGACGGATCGACCCACGTCCGTCCGCAGCGATCCACCGCATCAACTGCGCAACGTTGAGAACCGCGCCGACCTTACTGACCAACGCGACGAACAAGATCGCCGACACCACCGTCAGAAAGGCCGCGATCGCGGTCGAGGCGCCGGGTGTCCCGTCGTCGGGGCCGGTCAGTGCGAGATCCATCGCCACCATCACGCTGAACACGAATGTGGCAAGGAAGAAGCCGACAGACCAGCGCATCACAGGCTCGCGCTGCAGCATGGGGATGACGCGGACCGAGATCTGTGACGCCCCGAACTGCATCGCGAGCGTCACCGCGGTGAATACGAGGCCCGTCAAAGTGGCTGTGGCCCCGGCGATCACGCCGAGCACGGTCGCAAGGGTTCCCGAGTCGACGTCGAGACCGATGTTCTCGTCGATCGTGATGCACAACAGGGCCGCGATGATCGCGAGCAGCACGAGGATCACCGGCAGCCGCCAGGTGGGGACCACACGCAGTCGACGTCGCACCCGACGCCAACGCAAGGCCGTCGCGGCTCTACTCGGAAGTGCGACGCCACCCGGAACGGCCGCAACAACGTCGGGCACCGCGGTCGGTGGCAGGTCGGGGACCCCGAATCGGCCCGCGAGCGCTTCCTGCACAACGATCTTCCATCGGATGAGCGGTTCCCGAAGGCGTTGTTCGCGCCGTACCGCTTTGTCGTACTTGCCTTCTCGGCTGCGGTAGAACCAACGCGCCCAGGGTGACGCAGGCCGCGCAACACGAATGGCGCCGACCACGAGGAGAACCGGAAAGAACATGCCGACCAGCCCGGTCCACAGCTTGCCCTTGGCGAGAGTGATCGCGGCCAACACGACGTTCACCACGATCCCGAGTACCACAACGATCCGCGCCGTCACGTTCGGATCATCGCGGAACTCGTCGGCTGCCGAGGTCAGGTCGAGCGGCCGAAAGCCCATCAGGAACAACGCGCCTATCGCGATGGCGACGAATACCGCGTCGACCGACGCCCGACCCTCCTTCTCCCAGTACACGTCTCGCAGATGCAGGATGAGCGCGAACTCGTCGAGGACAAGGGCACAGCCGATTCCGAAGAGAGCCGCGAGCACGCAGTCTGCGATCGGGGTGTCGAAGCGAGAGATCGCGACAAGACCGAATCCCGAGAGCACCATGACGATCACGCCGAAGAACTCGTGGTGCAGGTGGAGTCCGCCTGGCGCTACATTTCCCGGCCACCAGCGCACTCCCGCACGAATCAGGCGAACGCTGATCCGGATGAAGACGAACGTCGCAATGAATGCAATCAAGAACAAGAACAGGGGAAGACGACCGGCCTCCACGATCGAGTTGTGGAACCAGGTCATCTCAGTGCCCTCGGCCGGGCGCGCGCACCGTATCGATGGAGTGAGCCTACCGGTGGGCAGTCGGTAAAACGGCCAGATCAGCAACGACGACGAGGCCCGCAACCGGTGTGGTCGCGGACCTCGTCGTCGTATCCGAGTGGGTCGTATCGGGGCAGGTCACGCGGCGGCGTGGCTCGCTGGTGTGACGGTGCCGCTACCGGTTGGAGTCGACGGCTGAGCGGGCGAGATGCTGCTCGTGCCGGTCGGTGTCGACGGCTGTG
>NZ_LZMO01000163.1:0-4400 GCF_001665715.1 Gordonia sp. 852002-10350_SCH5691597 | reverse complement strand
CGCCATCGCACTGACGGCGCGCAAGCGCATCGCGTGGTGGATCTGCGTCATCTACCTGCTGCTGTTCATGGCGGGCAACGCGGTGCTGTTGTGGCAGCCGGTCGCCGACGACTTCGACGTCGACGACGCCGAGCGCATGAACATCGTGATCGGTCTCGGTATCGACCTCATCGCGCTGATCTTCCTGCTCGTCACGTATCGGCAGTTCTACACGAGGGTTCGACGTGGCGCCCTACTGCGCGCGCTCGTGGTGCTGGTGGTCGGACTTGTCGTGGCAACCGGCATCGGGTTCGCGCTGGTGTGGCTGTTCCCGGGCAGTCTGGAACGCTCCGAGCGTCTGCCCTACGCGTTCAACCGGGTCGTTGCGTTCGCCGCGATCGACCAGCGGACTTTCGACGGCCATCACGCGTATCCGCCGGTCAATGGCGCACTGGGTCTGTTCGGTGCGCTCGCGCTGATCGTCGCGGCGTCGGTGCTCTTCCGATCGCAGCGGCTCAAGTCGCTGATGACGGCGACCGACGAACGACTGATCCGGGCGCTGATCACGCGATTCAACGACGACGACTCGTTGGCCTACTTCTCGACGCGACGCGACAAAGCGGTTGTCTTCTCGCGCGACGGTCGCGCGGCGATCACCTACCGTGTCGAACTGGGTGTGGGTCTTGTGGGTGGCGATCCGATCGGCGACCCAGAGTCGTGGCCGGACGCGATCGCCGAATTCCTGGTGCTCTGCGAGCGCTACGGGTGGCATCCCGCGGCGATGGGTTCGAGTGAGCGAGGCGCGGCAGCATTCGATGCCGCGGGGTTCACCTCGCTGAACATCGGCGACGAGGCGATCCTGCACACGCGCCAGTACACGATCAGCGGGCCGACCATGAAGGGCGTGCGCCAGGCGGTGACACGAACGCGCCGCGCAGGCGTCACCACCCGCATCCGCAGGCACCGCGACATTCCGCCGACCGAGATGGCCGACGTGATCGCGCGGGCCGACGCCTGGCGCGACACCGAGGAGGAGCGCGGCTTCGCGATGGCGCTCTCGCGAATCGGCGATCCCGCAGACGGTGACTGCCTGCTTGTGGAGGCGGTCCTGAACGAGGGACAGCCCGACGAGAAGGTCGTCGGGATGCTGTCATTCGTTCCGTGGGGTAAGCGCGGGGTCTCGCTCGATCTGATGCGCCGCGATCGCAGCGGCATCAACGGCGTCGTGGAGACAATGGTCAGCGACCTGTGCCGCGACTCGGAGAACTTCGGGATCACCGACATCTCGCTGAACTTCGCCACCTTCCGCGCCGTGTTCGAGAAGGGGCAGGAGATCGGCGCGGGCCCTGTCATGCGTGCGAGCTACGCCGTGCTGATGTTCGGCTCCAAGTTCTTTCAGATGGAGTCGCTCTACCGGTCCAACGCCAAATACCTTCCCGACTGGCAGCCTCGCTTCCTCTGCTTCGAGGACACCCGAATCCTCGCGCGAGCGGGGCTGGCGGCTGTCGTCACCGAGGGCTTCGTCAGGCTGCCAAGGTTCGGCCGCAAGCAGCAGTACACCGCGGGACAGCCGTCGATTCCCGCCGGCATCGATGTCGACGCGTTGATCGCTGAACTCGACGCCGAGGCGGAGGCCCAGAACGCCGTCGCAGCCCACCGTCCGGAGCAGGTCCGGGTGCGACTTGCCAAGCTGGACAGGATGATCGACGACGGCGTCGACCCATATCCACCCGCCGATCCGCCGTCGCACTCGATCGCGGAGGCCATCGCGGCGCCTGCAGGTACGCCGGTGTCGATCGCCGGGCGCATCACGCGACTGCGCGACTTCGGCAAGGTGGTCTTTGCCGACGTCCATGACTGGTCCGGGCAGGTGCAGATCCTGGTCGAAGTGTCGCGACTCGATTCCGGCTCAAGGGATTTCGCGTCCGACGTCGACCTCGGTGATCTGGTCGAGGTTCACGGTGACATGGGTACGAGCCGCAAGGGTGAGGTATCGGTGCTTGTGGATCGCTGGGCGATGATCGGAAAGTCGCTGCGTCCGCTACCCGACAAGTGGGCGGGCCTGACAGACCCGGAAGCCCGTGTGCGGCAACGCTACGTCGACCTCGCGATCAATCCACGTTCGCGACAGTTGCTTGCCACGCGGAGCGTCGTCGTCAAGTCGCTGCGTGACTTCCTCTCTGCCCGTGGCTATCTCGAAGTCGAAACCCCGATACTGCAGCAGATCCACGGTGGCGCGAACGCGACCCCGTTCACGACCCACATCAACGCCTACAACCTCGACCTCTACCTGCGCATCGCACCGGAGCTGTACCTCAAGCGGTTGTGCGTCGGCGGCGTGGAGAAGGTGTTCGAGATCGGCAGGAACTTCCGCAACGAAGGCGTCGACTTCAGTCACAATCCGGAGTTCACGAGCCTGGAAGCCTATGAGGCGCACAGTGATTACCTGAAGATGCTCGATCTCACGCGGGAGATGATCCAGTTCGCGGCCACCGCCGCCTACGGTGAGCCGGTGATCGTGCGCTACGACGACGAGGGTAACGAGCAGCGCATCGACATCTCCGGGCAGTGGCCGGTGAAGACCGTCTACGGGGTGGTGTCGGAGGGCGCTGATGAGGAGATCACGCCGGAGACGTCGGTGGAACATCTCCGCGAGGTCTGCAGGCGCCTCGACATCGCGTTCCGTCCGGACTGGGACGCGGGCGCGATAGTGCAGGAACTCTACGAGCATCTCGGTGAGGACCGCACCACTTTCCCGACGTTCTACACCGATTTCCCGACGTCGGTCTCGCCGCTCACGCGCGCTCATCGGAGCGAGCCGGGAGTGGCCGAGCGGTGGGATCTGGTGGCGTGGGGCGTCGAACTCGGTACCGCGTACACGGAGCTGACCGATCCGGTGGAGCAGCGTAAAAGGCTTACCGCGCAATCGGTTCTGGCTGCCGACGGCGATCCGGAGGCGATGGAACTCGATGAGGACTTCCTGCAGGCACTCGAATACGCGATGCCGCCGACCGGCGGTCTCGGCGTCGGCGTCGACCGTGTGGTCATGTTGATCACGGGTCAGTCGATTCGCGAATCGCTGGCATTTCCGCTGGCCAAACCGCAGGAGAGCTGAGTGGTGGCCGACGGTCGTCGCGAGGTCGATCGGCCGCCACCCGGGCAGATCGTCGACGTCGATGGCCAGCACATCCACGTCGTCGACGAGGGTGTCGGGCGCCCACTGCTGCTGATGGCTGCGATGGGGAGTAACTGGTTCGATCTCGACCATCTCGCCGCACGACTCGTCGAGCGTGGTTGGCGGGTGATTCGATTCGATCGCCCTGGATATGGCCTGTCCGAACAACTTCCGCGAGGTCGTGTGCTGACCCTGGCGCTCGAGGTCTCGTGGATGACGGGCGTCCTCGATGCGCTGCGGATCGCGGAGCCTGTGACGATCGTCGGACATTCGGTTGCCTCGCTGTATGTCGAGGCTTTCGCGCGAGTCCATCCGTCGCGCACTGCGGCGGTTGCGATGCTCGACGGCTCGTATGTACTCCTGCCGTGGCGGGTGGTACCGCTCGGTGTGCGAATCGACAACGCGCACAAGATGATCGACACGGCGAGAGGAGTCACGGAGCGGTTTCGCCTTCCGGGGCGCGGATTCTCGCGAGTACGGACTGTGGTGCTACCCAGGCCCCCGGAGGGGTTCTACGATCACGAGCACTACTGGGCAGCGAGGGTCTTCGGTAACTGGCCGATGCTGCTCGCCACGATGGTGGAGAACGCGGCCTTCCCGGCGATCAACGCGTCGCTGCGTCGCATGCGCAAGAGCCATCCGATGCCCCGGGTTCCGGTGATCGTGGTCGCCGCGCTTTCCGGGCCGAAGGCGTGGCAGAGCTTCTGGCTGTGGAAGCAGGCCCGCTACGCGCGCATGCTCGGTGGTCGGCTGGTGCCGATCGTCTCGCGCCATTTCGTCGTGTTGGAGGTTCCCGACGAGATCGCGGACGCGATCGATCAGTTGCGCTGATCGAGAGCGCGCTTCTTACCGCCCGGTAACCTGAGGTACCCATGACCGCGCGTCACACCTATGCTGTACGTCATGGCAGAGCTGACTTTCACTCCCACGGCCGACCTCGTCGACGAGATCGGTGCAGACGTCCGTAGTTGCGATCTCCAGTTCACCCAGTACGGCGGGGTCCGTGAGTTCGTCGGAACCGTGACGACGGTCCGCTGCTTTCAGGACAACGCCCTGCTCAAGTCGATCCTCGGGGAGTCGAACCCCGGCGGTGTGCTGGTGATCGACGGTGATGCCTCGGTGCACACGGCGTTGGTCGGCGACATCATCGCGGAGCTGGGCCGGTCGAACGGCTGGGTCGGGATCATCGCGAACGGCGCGATTCGCGACGCCAAGACCATCGGTGGAATGGAGATCGGCGTGAAGG
>NZ_LZMO01000162.1:0-4266 GCF_001665715.1 Gordonia sp. 852002-10350_SCH5691597 | reverse complement strand
CCCAGACCGATAAGAATCTGAACGTTGCAAAGGAGGAGGGTTCGACTGCATCTGCTGCAACATTACTCTTTTTACTTTACATAATGTTTCTTATCGGCACTGAATCAGGGAGGCAATCCTGCCGCGGCATATCGTCGTTGTGAACGGTCCCGGCATTGATCAGGCCCATGAGCTTTCGCCGGCTACCAACAAACCCCCTGGATCATAACGTCACAGTGACAAAACACGTCTGAAGCCCCTGGGAGCTAGGCAGGCCTTCCGGTCGGCACATCTGCGTCGCCGAGATGGCGCTCAGGCTAGGACCACGTAGCAGGGCTACGGGATAGTGATGCCTCGCGTCTTATCGGTCGATCTAGGTCGAGGACGGAGATTTGGTTCATGTGTGTGACTAGTTATGCACAAATAGCGCAAAAAGTACAGAGTATTCTCTACCCCGTCGTCGCGGACGCGCTTCAAATCTTCAACGCAGTAGTCGTCCGTACCTCGAGAGCGCCGAACGCGAACTGCCAGAGTTGTTTAACCGAATCAATGCGCTGAGTACATCTATTCCCGAGCTATATCACTTCTACTTGCGAAGAACAAACGACTGAGCGAGCGCAATCCGTATTACAGCGAGTAGCCAAACTTATTCAACACGGTGCATCTTTTCACGCGACCGCGTCACAAAGTCGCGTGCGCCTCTTATCCAGCCCTTCGGCGGAGACTTCACAATGGGTGTCACTTGCGCAATTTTCCATCGACCATCCAAAGACGCACCGTGCTCCTCTATTGCAGACTTCCCTGCTTGCGCCGCTGTCTCACAACTGGTGCCATTTACGAGGCCGATTAGACGCCCACTTGGATTTACAACGTAGTAGCGTGTGCCCTTATATTCCGCAACCGTAGAGTAGGCGAACATCTGCCAAAACTGGCGGCACGCAAAGACGATTACTAGTGTTATCACTGCTCCGTAGTCGAATCGGCCTCTTGTAGCCGGATCGTCCTTGAGATACTCGGCTATGGACGCTAGACCACCCGCGAGAGAAATGGAGAAGGCTACGTTCATCACGAGCGATCCGATTAGCCTACGACAGTTGTGAAAACCACCAGAGAAGATGTACCACTCTACTGTTGCCAGAACCGCTGTCAGAACTAGCAGCGACACCCCAATCAATTGCCTAGGCCAATGCATCGAATAGGAAACTGCGGCTCCAATCGATATAAGACTGATAAGCAACGTGAGCAGTCCGCGCACGACCTGCTGCCATATCCAACGCCAGCTCGTCTTTCCATACCGACTGTCAATAGCATGAAGGGTCAAGCCAACAGCCAGATAGAACGTGGCCACAATAATCGCCGCAGCGACCATAAACTTCAGCCAAGATGGCACAAGTCCCCCTATATCAACGATTGCTGCCCCGAGTCCGCCTTCTCACGGATACGCGCATGATCCAGTAGTTCGCTAGGTCGTCCTGACTTGGCGATCCAGCCCTTCGGAATCTGCTCACCCAGTAGCACGTAGTGCCAGGTGCGGCCGTCTCGTTACTCTTCAGTGGCCTCATTGATCTGCAGCATGACCTTGTTCGGTCCGTCCAGTTGCTCCAGGATCTGCGCGGCCTGGCGCTTGCCAGCCGCAACGATGCCCGGCAGCTGCTCGAGCAGTGACTTCGCCATTTAAAACCGCCTCCCTAGGCCTGCAACCCATGCGTCACAGTCAACGAAAATCACCGTAGTACGCGACTCGGACATCGCACCGCGTAGTCCGATCAGTGTCGTCCGGCCGGAGGAACCGCAGGCTTCAACACCCACGCCGGCACCCGGACGAGGTTGTCCGCTGTCACCGCCGATCGACTTCATGCCCACACGGACATGATCGCACGCGTGTTCGACTAGGTGCTACCGTGGATCTCGGCTGGGCGTAGACCGACCCGAACGACGGGAAGCGGGAGGGTCGGGAGCGCCCAGCCTGCCACCTACGAGAACTTAGCTATTGCGGCCTGCTTCGCTGCCTTAAACTCATCATCGTCGAGTAGCCCCCGCTGGTGCATGTCTGCGAACTTCGCGAGTTCGTCTGCCAAACCCCCACCGGAAGCAGTAGCCACTGCTGGTGCTACCTGCTGAACGATCACATGGGGGCGCTTCGCTTCAAGAATCTTCTGCTGCATCTCTTTGATCTTCGGCTGCGCTTGCTGATAGGTCGCCTTTGCGAGAGGCAAGCAATTAGAGAGTTTGTACGGGTCGCGGTCTCTGTCCTTATTCCAGAAGTCATGGTTACCGAGCCCCTGATAGCTCGGCGTTAGCACTTCGAGCACCCCGTTCACGAAGCCGCCATTGTATTCAATGTTCGTGATGTCGGCATAAGAAAACGTGGTTTCACGGCCGCCTCCCGTTGCACCGGCCATCATCCCCGTCATACCTCCAGACTTCGAGATCACCAGTCGATCCTCGAACGCGTACAGACGGCCAGCCGATCCGCTGTTGACGATGAACCACGGAAGCTCGCCGGCCTGCGCGTGCGCGTCGGCCTGGTTCCACCATTTGTCTTTCATAGCACTGCCAAACAAGGGAACTGAGTCACGTGCAGCTTGCGTTGCGATAGCAAGGTCTCGGCTTGCACGTTCCGCTTCGTCTTCAGCAGCGATCTGCCTTGCTCGTTCGTCAGCAGCTTGGCGGGCACCCTCGGTTACTACAGGATCGACGCCGTGTTGCCAGAGGTAGTTGATGAAGTACTGGACAAAGTCAGTCTCAGCCTTGTCGATCCCGCCGAAGCTGATCCCTCCGTCGTCAGTCATCACTACAAGGCTGATGTTGCCCATCTTCACTGGGAAGTCAAAGCCACGAATCTGATCCGCAGATACCTCTAGTACGACCCGTTGCTCTTCGCTTCGACCGTTGGCCCAAAACCCGATTACGCGACCGTTCGTTATGGCGACTGCATCAGTGAGAGGTTTCATTCGACCTCGGCCAGCGAGGGCCCAAACCACCTCGCCGGGAAACAGATCCTGGGCCAACGCCCTCAACCACTTGTCAGCATTCTTCTGCTTGATCTTGGGACTTAATTCGGTCACCGACGACACCTCACTCTGATCGACCAAACGCGACAAACGTCACAGTTCACGCTGATAATAGACAGTGGTTCGTCGTTCGAATAGACCGGGCCGAACCAACGACGAACTCCCCCGCATGACTGGATAGGACGCCGGTTCAAGTTGAACCGAGTGAGAGTCGGATGAACCTGTGGATAACCCTGTGGACAGTTGCCAATCGTTTTCGGCACCAGCATAATTGAGAAGTACCGGACCACGCAGGTGTGGGACGCTCATCTACCCCTCGGAGCTTCACCATGCGCATCAGTCCGCTCACTCCCCGCCCTTGGTTCGCCGAAGGTGAGCGAGAGAATCTGCCGAGCTCGAGGTGCTCGACGATGGCTACCTCGAGCCGTACGAGACGTCGCCTGCATACGACCCGTACCCGTCGTACCCGCAACACGATGAGCAGGAGCACGCGTTCCGCACGATGATGTGCCCTGGGTTGGATGGAGTCGGTTTGCTTGACTTTTGGTCACGACGTCCACGAAGGAGCCGTGTCCGTGCCCAAGCGTTATCCCGAAGAGTTCCGCCGCAAGGTGCTCGACCTGGTGGCCGCTGGTCGACCAATTGCGCAGATCGCAGCAGATCTGAATATCAGCGACCAGACGATCTACGGCTGGCGCACACAGGAGTTGATCGACACCGGCCAGCTACCCGGGCTCAACCGCGCTGAGCTGTCCGAGCTCAGCGCGGCCAATCGGCGCATCCGCGAGTTGGAAACTGAGGTGGCCGTCCTGAAAAGGGCACGTGAGCTGCTGCGGGGGCCGCACGACCCAAAAGGCGGTACGCGGCCATAGAAGCCATGGCCGCAGAAGGACTGCCCGTCCAGGTGGCCTGCCGACTGTTGGAGGTCACCGAGTCGGGCTACTACGCATGGCGCAGCCGGGCGCCGTCGGCCCGGGAGGTCCGTCATGCGTGGGTGACCGAGCAGATCCGTGCTGTGCACATAGCCTCTCGGGGTACTTACGGCGCCCGCCGGGTTCACGCCGAACTTACCCTTGGGCTGGGGCTGCTGGTCGGCCATAACCAGGTCGAGATGTTGATGGCTCGCGCGAACCTCAAGGGGCTTCCGGGTACGCGTCGTGCCCGGCCCCGTCACGAGACACCCACGGCGACGGATCTGAATCGCCCCGGGTTTGCTGGAGGCTCTCGAACCTGTGAAGGATGGAGAGCATGGCAGCACCTCGGAAGTACAGCA
>NZ_LZMO01000161.1:0-5300 GCF_001665715.1 Gordonia sp. 852002-10350_SCH5691597 | reverse complement strand
CCGATCTCCGTTGGCTGTAACGGCGGTGTGGGAATCACGG
Organism: Gordonia sp. 852002-10350_SCH5691597; assembly: GCF_001665715.1. Classification (NCBI taxonomy): domain Bacteria; kingdom Bacillati; phylum Actinomycetota; class Actinomycetes; order Mycobacteriales; family Gordoniaceae; genus Gordonia; species Gordonia sp. 852002-10350_SCH5691597. The sequence continues at coordinate 5,260 of NZ_LZMO01000161.1, read as the reverse complement.
TGTCGGGCCAGGTGGTCGGCATGCAGATCCAGACGACGGCCGGGGCATTGCGCAGAGGCGAGCCGGTCGTCGCACAGCCCTGCACGCCGACCATAGGTCTCGGTGCCGGCGAGCAGGAACTCTCGGCGAATCCGGGCACCGCATTCACCGTCGACACCGTCGGGCTCGACGCAGGCGGCGGCTACGGTACCGCAGCAGCGTCGAATACCTCCGCCACACAGCCGGATTCGACCCAGAAGCCACACGTCCTCACCTGGGCCTCGACGTCGCGTTCGGTACAAATCGACGCCGCCGACGCCGCGCGGCTCCTCGTCGTTCCCGAGAGCGAGAATCCCGGATGGGTTGCGCGACTGGGAGGCACCGAGCTGCGGCCGGTCGTCGTGAACGGCTGGCAGCAGGGGTGGGAGGTTCCGGCCGGATCGTCGGGAACCGTCGCTCTCGAGTTCCGCTACGACACGCCTTACCGCTGGGCCCTGCTCGTCGGGTTCGTCTTGCTCGCAGTGCTTTTCGTTCTTGCGCTATGGCCGATCCGCACGCGACGAGAACCCGAGACGGCACCAGAGCCGACCGTCGAGTCGTCGTCGACGCCGCTCGCGACGTGTGCGTGTGCCGGTGCCGGCTGGCTGGCGGCGTCCTGGCTACTGGCGGGGTGGTGGGGTCTTGCGATCTCCGTCGTCGTCGGCGCAGCCGTTGCGGCGCTGAGCCCGAGAGCGCGGGTGGTACTGACCTTTGTGGCGATGCTTGTGGCGACCGTCGGACTCGCAGCGGCTCCGTGGCATGCCGAGTCCGGATACAACGGATTCGCGTGGTGGGTTCAGCTTCCCGCGTTCGTCGCGGTAGCGAGCACTGTCTTCTCGGCGCTCGTCTCGGCCGTGCCGGAGTCGTGGCGAGACACGGTTTTTCGCTGGCTGCGCGCGGCAGGTGTCGCTCCTCGACGCCGCGCTTCCCGAGAGCGCAGCCAGTTGCGCGACGGCTCCTCGATGAAGGCGTAACTCGCCGCCGAGATCCCGATGCTGAGGATCGCGGTGATGATCCAGACCACTGCGGTGTGGCCGGTGAACGGAACGATCCCGAACAGCCCGAACACCACCGCGAGTACGGCGACGTGCCAGATGAAGATGCCGTACGACCACCGCCCGAGCGCGAGCATTGCCGGCGAGGTCAGGAACGGGAACGGGCGGTCGGAGACCCTGGCCAGCACTCCCGCCCGACCATCCGAGCAGATCAGCGGGGCGAGCAGCGTGAAACCGCAGATCGCACCCAGCGCCATCTTCACGGCGAACTGCCACGGCGCGAGAACTCCCAGCCCCGTCGGGCCCGCGATTGGTGTGCACGCGAGCCCGTACGCGACGACGAACACGACGAGCATGAGCCTGCGTCGTGCGCCGACCGCCGCGACCACCCGCGTGAAGCGAGTCGGCTGGCCCAGTTCGTCGGCGCCCGCGACCTCGGCGAGCACCAGGCCCGCGACGAACCACGGGAGATGTCCGAGCACCCAGTTGGTCGGTTCGACGCCGTCGGGTGTCGGAAGCAGTTCGGCGATCCATCCCCAGCTCAGGCTCACCGCACCGAGCGCGAGCAGCACGGGGATACGGGCCGACACGCTGCGGCCGCGCAGTGCGAACAACGCGAAGCCGAGGATCGGGAGCAGGAGATAGAACGCGACCTCGACCGAGAGGCTCCACATCTGGGTCAGACCCGCGGTCAGCGACAGCGGCACAAAGACCTGCGTGAGCGTCAGATTGGCGAACCACACCGTCGCGTCGGCTCCCTGCGCCTCGGGCAGCAGAGTCAACACGACGACCACGACGACGAGGTAGGCGGGCCAGATCCGCACCACACGGTGGCGCAGATAGCGGCGTATCGGCGGGTGCGCCGCGTGAGCCGACCGGCCCGCACTCGACCAGCCGTGCGCGCTCGCCACCCACGGCCGCCACAGCAGAAACCCCGACAGCGCGAAGAACAGCGCGACCGCGAGGTCGAGTCTGCCGAGGATCGGGCCGAGCACCGGAAGCGCGACGGCACCCGTCTGGAAGGCGACGTGCGTGGTGAGCACCCCGAGCGCAGCCACCGCGCGCATGCCCTCGAGCTGCGGAAAGAACCTGGGCGCCGGTCGACTCGGCGACGGGGCGCTCTGCGTCGTCGATGGGTCTGGCATCAGGCCAGGATACGGGCCATCGCGCGGCGCGTATCCGGCCAGCGAACCGACACCCGAACCGACACCCGAGAGGCGAACAACAGGCGAACAGTAGTGTCGTGCCCATGTCGCAGGCCCGGAACCCGAGCCGTTTCAGCACGGCCGACCTCATCGGGCCGACTCTCATCTTTCTCGGCGCCTTCTTGATCGCGGTGACCATCGCGTTGCCGACGCTGTTCGTCGACCGCCTCCGCACCATCCCGCTCAGCACCGACCAGACCACGGTGTCGACAGCAGGCATGTCCGACGACGAGCACGCGCAGATCCTCGACCGCTGCTCGCTGAACACCCCGCGCGCACGTGTCCTCGACGCGACCCTCGTGCGCCAGCAACGCGTCGTGGCGGTACGTCCCGCCGACTCGCGACGGGTCACGCTGCAGGCCGGCGCATCGGTGCAGGCCGACCGCATCTGGCTCGACGGGAAGGAATCCGAGTCCGACGCCGCGCGACCGGGCAGCGAGGTCGCACCCACCGAGGGTGCCGACGCGTGCACCTCGCCGACGGTGTCGGCGGTCCGGGACCGCGTCACGCTCAACCGTCACTCCGCGCTGCCCGATCTCGGGGCCGTCGGGGGAACGCGGGGTAACTCCGAGATCCAGTACGACAGCAACTCCGCACCGGTCCAGGCGCCGGATCGTCGTGGCTACACCTACGTGCTGCCCTTCGATCCGCCGACGTCGGGCGCGCGGTACTTCGACGTCACCACGCGTCGCACCGTCCCCCTCGTCGACGCCGGGGAGTCCCAGGTGGGCGGCCGCACCGCGATCCGGTACCGCGCCGAGATTCCCGATACCGACCTCGCCGCCATCGGCTCCGGAACCCCCTCGGGTACCCCGGCCACGCGCATCACGCGACCGGCGTCGTGGTTCGGCATCTCCGACGGTGACCCGAACCGGCAGATCACCGCGACACTGCACCATCGGGCGAAGTGGGACATCTCGGTCGACGCCGCGACGGGCGTGATCCTCGACGAACGCGTCGACGTCGCACAGACCTACCGCGTTGCCGGTTCTGATGGCCCAGACTCCGGTGTCGCGCTCACCAACCTGCGCGCGACGTTCGGCTTCGACGCCCCGACGAAGCGCACGATGGCCGACGACGCGGCGTCGCTCGCCGGACCCGTCACCATCTGGGGTCGCGTGGTGCCACTGATCGCGGGCATCGTCGGCGTGCTGGCGCTGATCGCGGGTGCGCTGCTCACGTTCCCTGGTCGGTGGCAGCGCTGGGTCGACGATCACCGGCCGCGCCGTCGGACGCGCGACGACCAACCGCACCGTCGGAGGCACGACGATCCGGAGTCCGATGCGAAAAACGAAGAGCCACAATAGTTGTCGTGACCGCAGAGACGGTAGCCGCGACGGCAGCGATCACAGCGAGGCGTATCACGCTGTGCCCGAGGAGAAGGATCGCGGCCGCCTCGATGGCGAGGAAAAGCCAGGCGAGGACCGAGATTCGGGTGCGGTCGTGCGCGATGGCCGCGAGCAGCGCCACCTGTAGCACCGCGAACGCCGCGCCGGTGAAGGCGAACAGTCCGAGCAGGTCGGTCAGCTGTCGGTAGTCGTCGCCGATCAGCACCGGAAGCAGTGGTCCGGCGAGCGCGCCGAGCACAGTGATCACCAACCCGATGCCGGCGACCACCCCGACCGCCTGCCGCAGTGACCGGCCGGACGAAGCCGGGTCGGCCAGTTGCGGATAGAACACGACTCCGACGGCTTGCGGCAACCAGAAGGCGACTTTCGTCGCAATGGCACCGAAGGCGTAGACGCCCGCATCACGCGGGTCGAGGACGGTGCGCGAGAGCAGGACGTCGAGCGAGACCGCGACCACGAGCACCAGTTGCACCTGCGACGCCCGGACGACGGTGGACAGTCCGGCACCCGGCAGGCCTGCACCAGACGCGCCGCTCCCGGCGGGCATGCGTGCGCCGGCGAGACCCCACACGACGGCGGCGGCCACCGCGGTCCCCACCGTGCCGGCCAGCAGTGCTCCGGTCGGTCCGGCGCCCGCGGCGAGTGCCGCGATCGTCGGAGCAGAGCGAACCACCCCAACCGCCGCGAGGACGACTCCGAGCGTTCGGAAACGTCGACGTCCCTGCAGCACACCCTGACCACCGCCGACGACGGTCAGCAGCGGCGCGGCCGCCAGTCCTGCCGCGGTGAGCGTCCACGACGTCGACGCGACCGCGGAGACCACCGGGACGGCGATGACCGCCAGCACCGCCACGGCAAGTGAACACCGCAGTGTGAGAGCACGTATCCGCAGGTCATCGCGGCCGTGAACCACTTCGCGAGCGACCACCGCCTGCAGCGCGAGCGCGGGAACGGTCAGCACCAACTGTGCCGAGAGCGCGACGGCCAGCTCGCCGTACTCCGCGGGCGTCAGCCACCAGCGACCCGCACCGAGATGAACGGCGTAGGCGCAGACGTTGGCGAGCATCGAACCGACGGCAACCCACCCGACCGCATCGAAGATGCCCCCGGGTAAGCGGCCGACGACGGGGGAACGCACCATATGGTCAAGTGTGCCTCTCCGGTGTGAAACGATGGACAGCGATGTATGACCAGAACACGCAGACCGACGTCGAGAGCACCGACGTCGGATTTCGCATCGACCCGGTTCTCGCACGTAGCTGGCTGTTGGTCAACGGCGCTCAGCACAATCGATTCGCACACGCCGCGCGGTCGCGCGCCGACATCGTCGTGCTCGACATCGAGGATGCTGTCGCTCCCAAGGACAAGCTCACCGCGCGCGACAATGTCGTCCAATGGTTGACCAGCGATCCCGGCACCGGCCCCGACGGCAACCCGCTTCCGGGCGGCGCGGGCGACTGGGTGCGTGTCAACGGCTTCGGCACCCCGTGGTGGGCCGACGACCTCGAGGCGCTCTCGAAGACCCCGATCGGCGGCGTGATGCTCGCGATGGTCGAGTCCGTCGACCACGTCACCGAGACCGCCAAGCGGCTCCCAGACGTGCCGATCGTCGCGCTGGTCGAGACGGCACGCGGACTCGAGCGCATCAGCGAGATCGCGTCGGCGAAGGGCACCTTCCGACTGGCGTTCGGTA
>NZ_LZMO01000160.1:0-1129 GCF_001665715.1 Gordonia sp. 852002-10350_SCH5691597 | reverse complement strand
CTAGTGTCGCGTTTCGTTAGTTGGTTTTCGGTTGAGCTTTCTTGAGAATCTCCTCGACCGGTTTCGTCCACACGAAGGGGTGTTTGCGGTCGTTCCAGCCGTTGATGAAGGCTCGGATCTTCGCGTTGAGGTCCTTGACTGAGGTGAACACACCACGCCGGATCGCTTGCCGGTCGATAATGCCGAACCAGACCTCGACGAGGTTGAGCCACGACCCTGATGTCGGGGTGAAGTGGACGTGGATGTTGGGGTGCGCGGCGATCCACTCGGTGACTGCCGACTTTTTGTGGGTGGCGTAGTTGTCCATCACCAGGTGTAACTCCTGGTCGCCGTAGGTGCGGTCGATTTGCCTGAGGAACGACAAGAACTCCTGGTGGCGGTGCCGTGGCTTGACTGTGGCGGTCACCTGTCCGGTCGCGATCTCCAGTGCGGCGAACAGTGTGGTGGTGCCGTGGCGTTTGTAGTCGTGGGTTCGGCGTTCGATCTGTCCTGGCTGCATCGGGAGCATAGGCGCGGTGCGGTCGAGGGCCTGAATCTGGGACTTCTCGTCCACGCACAATACGATCGCATTCTCCGGCGGTGCCAGATACAGGCCGACGACATCGGTGACTTTGGCGACCAACTCCGGGTCGGTGGAGAACTTGAACGTCCCCGAACGCCACGGCTGTACCCCATACTCACGCCACGCGCGGGCGACCGTGGCGTTGCCGATCCCGAGGTGACTGGCCAACAGGCGTGATGACCAGTGGGTCACCCCATACTTCTTGGGCGGTGGCTTCAACGTCGCCGAGATGACACCCGCGTGATCGAGATGTCTTGGGCGACCCGATCGTTGGGCGTCAAGAAGTCCGTCGAGGCCGTCATGGAGATACCGGGAACGCCACTTGAGTACCGTCGGCACCGACGTCCCGACAACCTCGCTGATCCGCGAATTGGCCACCCCTGCAGCAGCAAGAGTCACGATCCGCGCCCGACGCACCAGCCCCGCAGGCGTCGACGTCGACCGTAGTAGCCGATCAAGTTCATCCGCATCACCATCACGCAGGCCAAGAGCCGGGGCCGCAGAATTCGCCATAGCCAATTCTCTCAAACCACGAACCATAAACTAATTACCGACACGCGACACTAG
>NZ_LZMO01000159.1:0-25840 GCF_001665715.1 Gordonia sp. 852002-10350_SCH5691597 | reverse complement strand
AGCACTGGCCGGAAGATCTCGACTACAAGGGCAAGAAAGTCGTCGTGATCGGAAGTGGCGCAACGGCTGTCACGCTCCTCCCCGCGATGGCGAACGAGACCGAGCACATCACGATGCTCCAGCGCACGCCCACCTACATCCTCCCGCTGCCCAAGCACGACCCGTTTGCCAACGTGGCGCGACGCATCCTCGGCGACGAGCGTGACAGCCGTTGCGCCACTTCCGATCACGACGACTTTCTTGCCCTTGTAGTCGAGATCTTCCGGCCAGTGCTGCGGATGCACGACCTGCCCGGTGAACCGCTCGCGACCCTCGAAGTGGGGTGTGAATCCCTCGTCGTAGTTGTAGTAGCCCGACCCGCAGTACACCCAACGAGCCTTCAGCTGGATGTGTTCACCGGTGTCGAGGCGATCGACCTCGGCCGTCCACAACTGCTCACTCGACGACCAGTTCAGCGCGGTTACCTTGTGCTGCAAGCGCAGGTGCTCGTTGATCTTGTCCTCGTCAACGGCCTCGCGAAGGTACTGCATGATGCGGTCGGCGTCGGCGATCGACTGCTTGTCGACCCACGGCTTGAACTCGAATCCAAACGTATGCAGGTCACTGTCAGAACGGATACCCGGATACCGGAACAGGTCCCAGGTGCCACCGATCGACTCGCGACCCTCCAGAAGCGCGTAGGTCTTCTGCGGCATCTCCTTGGTCACATAGTGAGCGGCCCCGATACCGGAGACACCCGCCCCGACGATCAGAACGTCCAACGTTTCGACAGGTGTGGCTGTTGTGGGCACCTGCGCCTCCTTAGGTTTGCTCGACTTCCCGCACGGCAAATATGACACCATACGTTGTTACATTCCAGAGTGCGTCACACCTCGCCGCCGCACCAGGTGCCAAGTGCCCACGATGAAGGTCGCGCAAGGTGCATACTGTTCGGATGTCCGATGAGTGGCCATACGTATCCCCCGAGATCAAGAGCTTGATCCGACGCGGCGCCGAACTCATCCTGGACCCGCCCGAGGAGTGGATCGAAGCCATCCACGACGCTTCACTGGGTGGTATCCGCATGAAGGCCATCGCCGACGACCCTGTGCTCGCCGAGGGAACGCGACGCACCAACCTCGCGAACACCCTGCGCTGGGCGAGGAGCAACGTAGTCCATCCCGGCGAACGCGTACCCGCCGAGATCAGCCCCGACATCCTCACCACCGCTCGCGACCTCGTCCGGCGCGGCCTCGATGAATCAGCGCTCGACGCCTTCCGCACCGCACAAAGTGTCGCGTGGCGTCTGTGGATGCAGGTCTGCTTCACCCTCACCGATGACCCACAACAACTGCGCGAACTTCTCGACATCACACTCGTTTCCATCTCGACTTACATCGACGACACCGTCGAGGCCACGAGCAACAGGATGCGCAGCGAACGACGCGAGCTCACCCGCGGCACCCACGCGCAGCGTCGAGAAGCGGTTGCCCTGCTACTCGAGGGCGCACCCATCCCCATCGACCGCGCCGAAACCCAACTCGGCTACCGACTTCTCGGCCCGCACACCGCGTTGGTCCTGTGGAGCACACATCCAGAACAGGCTGCAAACCTCGAATCCGCCGCCGACACGCTCGCCGCCTCGGCCGGGTGCGCCAACCGACTCACCGTCGTCGCCAGCGCCGCGTCACTGTGGATGTGGCTGCCCACCGATGAGGCACACATCGCGCGTGTTTCGCCATCCCCGCTGATCGACGTCGCTGTCGGCAGAACGGGCAACGGCGTCGACGGCTTTCGCAATAGCCACTTCCAAGCGCTCGCGACCCAGCGCATCGTCGCGCAGCTAGGCGGCTCGCACGGATTCGTAAGGTGCGACGACGTCCGGCTGGTCTCGCTGCTGATGTCGTCCGCCGAGGACACCGCGGCATTCGTCGACGACACCCTCGGCGAATTCGCACACGCCGAGGCAGCTCTACTCGACACGGTACGAACTTGGATCTCGCTGCAGTGCAACACCTCTCGCACCGCAGAAGCGCTCTATACGCACCGCAACACCGTGATTCGACGTCTCGCCCGCGCCGACGACCTACTGCCCCGCCCGCTCGACGAGAGCCTGCTCGACGTCGGCGTCGCGCTGGAGGTGCTGCGCTGGCGGGGGTGATCTCGACAAGCTCGACCCGACGGATCTCGACAAGCTCGATCAGCGGCGAACACGCTCGATCAGCAGTGGGAACCTCGCTCAGCGGTGGGCAAGCTCGATCAGTGAGCGGCCACCCGCGACGACCGCAGCTCCCGCAGGGCCGAGCGCAGCCCGCGCCTGCGGCCGGTCTGCGGGTCGACGCCGAAGTGAGTCTTGGTGCCCTCGATAATGTTGAACCGCAACTCCGATGCCGTCTCCGGCGCGTCGTCGGCGCTGGCTTTCAGCATCGCGTTGGGCAGCGACAGCTTGGCAATTGTGCGGAACGTCAGCCAGTACTGATGCTGTAGCGAGCCCGTCGTGTACGGCAGGTCGTACTTGTCGCACAGTTCGCGCACCCGAACGCCGATCTCCTCGTAACGATTGCTCGGCAGGTCCGGGAAGAGGTGGTGTTCGATCTGATGACTGAGGTTGCCGCTCATGAATCGCATCAGCGGACCGGCGCGAAAGTTGGCTGATCCCAACATCTGTCGCAGGTACCAGCGGGGCTGATCTTCTTCCTCATACTCCTCGACCGTGAACTTCTCAGCACCGTCGGGGAAGTGACCACAGAAGATCACTGCGTACGACCAGTAGTTGCGAATGAAGTTCGCAGTCGCGTTGGCGGTCAGCGTGGTGAACCAGTTCGGTCCGGCGAGCGCGGGGAAGATCAGGTAGTCCTTGGCGGCCTGCTTCCCGACCTTCCGCCCGATGACCCGAAGATCCTTCAGCGCTGCGCGATAAGACTTTTGACCTTTGCGCAGCTTCTCCGTCTCGAGATGGTGCAGCGCGACGCCCCACTCGAAAAACGTTGCGAGAAGGAAGTTGTAGACCGGGTTGCCGACGTTCCACCATTCCCACGGCTGGTCACGCGTGACACGGAGGATGCCGTAGCCCACGTCGTCGTCCATGCCGACGATGTTCGTGTACTTGTGGTGCACAAAATTGTGCGAATGCTTCCACTGCACGCTCGGACAGGTGGTGTCCCACTCCCACGACGAGGAGTGGATCTCGGGATCGTTCATCCAATCCCACTGCCCGTGCATCACGTTGTGGCCGAGCTCCATGTTCTCGACGATCTTGGCGACGCCGAGCATCCCGGTCCCGAGAATCCATGCGGGCTTCCGGTTGCTGAACATGAGCACCACGCGCCCGCCCGCGGCGAGCGCGCGCTGAAATGCGATAGTGCGTCGAATGTATTTCGCGTCGGCGACTCCCCGCGATTCCTCGATGTCACGTCTGATCGCGTCGAGTTCGGCACCTAGTGCCTCGACGTCGGCCTCGGTGAGATGGGCGTACCGATCGATGTCGGTGATGGCCATAGAGCCTCCCTACAGGTCTAGCGTGCATTCACCCGACACTGTTGAGATACATGTCTGGATGCGGTCACCTTCGCGGCGTTCGTCGCCACTGCGCAGATCCCGGACGTAGCCGGCTGCAAGCGGAACAACGCAGGTCTGACAGATACCCATTCGACATCCGAAAGGCATCTGGATTCCCAACTCCTCGCCTGCTTCAAGGAGTGTGGTGGCACCGTCGATCTCTGCCGACTTACCCGACTTCGCGAACGTCACGGTGCCACCCTCACCACCGACGTCGGTGCGTGCGATGGCGAAGCGTTCGATGTGCAACTGATCCGACAGCTCGTTCTCGCGGTACACATCTTCGATGTCGTCGAGGAACTCAATGGGTCCACACGCCCAGCACGAGCGCTCGCGCCAATCCGGAACCGCGGCGTCGAGCTGGGTGACGTCGAATCGGCCATCCTCCGAACTGAGGCGCAGATCCAATGTGTAACTGGGTGTTTCAACGTCGAGCTGTTCGAGTTCGTCGAGGAAGATCACCGATTCGCGGCTCGGTGCGGCGTGGACGTGGATGATGTCGGGCGTCTGATCGTGGTGTTTCATCGCGCGGAGCATGGCGATCACCGGCGTGATTCCGCTGCCCGCGGTCAAGAACAGCACGGCGTCGGGAACGGGCTCCGGCAGATGGAAATCGCCCTTCGGCGCCGCGAGGCGGATGATCGTGCCCGGCGCGACGCCGTCGACGAGGTGCGTCGACAAGAAGCCGTCGGGGTTTGCCTTGACGGTGATCGAGATCGTTTTGTCGTCGTTGCTGCCGAAGGACGTCAGCGAGTACGACCGCCAATGCCAACGGCCGTCGACGTCGAGGCCGATGCCGACGTACTGCCCTGGCCGATAGCTCTCGGGAAATCCCCACCCCGTGCGGATCACCACCGTCGCGCTGTCGGCGGTCTCCTTGACCACGTCTTCGACGCGTCCACGCAGTTCGCGCGCGCTCCACAGCGGATTGATCAGATGTAGATAGTCGTCGGGTAGCAGAGGGGTCGTCGCTCGCGCGATCAAGCCTCTCAGGATGTTGGCCTCTGGGCGCGTCGCGTCGACGTCGGCCGCAGGCCGCTTACTCCACTTGAGAAGATTCACCAGCCTCCCTCCGGTAGCTCGTAGTGAACGAGTGTACACACAGCTGGTGATGGGCGTCACAGACGCTTTGCGGGCAACTACCCCGTCTTCGGCCGCAGCGTGAACAGCTCCCAGACCTCTTTCTGGTCCTGCGCCCACGGGTCATAGACGAAAGGTGCGTGCCTCATCGCCATACCCGCCTGCCACGGCGTGCGGTTGGCCTTGAAACCGTTGCACGATTTGCATGCCGCCACCTGGTTACCGAAGGTGCTCTTGCCGCCCTTGGAGACCGGCACGATGTGGTCCACGGTGTCGGCAGGGCCGTCGCAGTAGGCGCAAATCCACTGGTCACGGCGCAAAATGGTCGCTGTCGACGCATAGGAATCCATCGACTTGCCCGCATAAGGTCGGTAGGCGTTGCGCTTGATGGCGACCACCTTGTGAATGGGCAGGGTCACCGTGGGTGAATGTACGACGCGCACAACCGGCGTGCCCTCGACGTTGCGCGCGACTTCGGTGGTCAGCAACACGGCCGCGCGACGCCAGGTCACACGCGCCAGGATCTGCAACCCGGCGTTGGTGACGAAGATTGTCATGGCAGTCCTCCCGATGCCGTATGCGCTCGGACGTGGCGCGATCCACGCTAATGGCAATACGTCGATCTCGCGAGGCCATTTGTTCTGTGGCGGCGAAATACCGTCCGACGTTCACTTCGACGACATATTCGGGCCGACCTCCACAGTTTTGCCACACGCTTACTCCGCGGTGTGCAGTGTGGCCACCCGGCGGGCCGATCTGCACACGATTTCGACGGCATCACCTTCCATTTTCTGAAGGCGACACCACGGCATCCGACTCGTGCCACGCTGCACGTCAGTAGTTCTCACAATCAGGGGGTCAGCGCAGTGTCCGAGCATCCAGCTCACCGGTTGTGCACGCGTTTCCCGCGGCGAGTTCTGCTGACCTGTGCAGCACTGATCGCGCTGGTGGCACCGGTCGCGCTGACCACCGTGCCGGCCGCCACCGCAGCGCCGAGCCAAGCGCGGTGCGCTCTTCCGCAGGGTTCCGCGGCACCCGACTCCGCCACGCCGTCGAGCGTCGGAATCGACAAGGCAAAGCTCGACGACGCCATCGCATTCGCGGCGTCGAGAATGCGCACGCATATCGAGGTCTATCGCAACAACTGTCTGATCGGAAACGGACCCCTGAACGCCGTGACCGGAAACATTCCGTGGAATCTGTTCAGCTCGACCAAGAGTGTCATCTCGATGCTCGCCGGTGTCGCCTATACGCAGGGGCGACTGGATCTCGGAGCGTCGATCGAGAAGTACCTCCCCGCAGGCACAGTCGATCGGTCACATGCAGCGATCACCGTGCGCGACCTGCTGACCCAATCGTCGGGCCTGCGCCAGTCGATCGTCAGCGAAGCACTGACCGCGGGACTCGACGTCGACCCGGATATCGCGAAAGAGGCTCTCGCGCTGCCTGTTCAGCACAAGCCGGGAACGTTCTTCGAGTACACGCAGCACGGACCCGACCTCCTGGCGTACGTCGTGCAACGCGCCGTCGGAGAGGATCTGCAGGAGTTCGCACAGCGAACACTGTTCGGGCCTTTGGGAATCAAGCAACACGACTACTACTGGGCGCGCGATCGGTCCGGCCACACCTACGGATACGCCTTCTTGTTCATGCCTCCCACGGACTATTCACGGCTCGGGTTGCTGATGCTCAACGACGGGGTCTGGGGCGGTCGACGAATCATCGGTTCCGACTACATCCGCCAGGCGCACACACCATCTGCGTCGAACCGCTGCTACGGATATCTGTTCTGGGTCAACGACTCTCCGTGTACCGGACCGTCATTCCCGTCCCGACAGACGATCCAGCAGGCACCTCTGGCCGGGTTACCGTCCGACGCGTACGCGATGGTCGGTTTCCTGCAGCAGAACAACTTCATCGTCCCGAGTCTCGGATTATTGGTGAGTTGGAATGGGATTCTCGGCGACGTCTCGCCGGACCCGGGAACACTTCTCAGCGCCAGCCTCAACAGTGAGCTGTATCGCGAGTTCTTCCGCAAGCTCGTCGCTGCCTTCCGGACGCCGAGGATTCCCGATCCCGGACCGTACCGTCCGACGATGAACCTCGACTTCGATCCGGTCCAATTCGCCGACCCGAACATCGCGTTGGGCGCGTTGGGTTTCGGGCCGTACGCGCCGTCGAACTGCACGGTTCTGCAATGCGGTTCGACGCCCTTGCGCGCGCCCCTGCAGGGCAACCCTGGCTGCTTCGCGATCACCTGCCTCCCGGGGACACCTCAGTCACCCGGCAAGCGGTAGGCCTTCGGGGGCGCACCGTGATCTGACACTCTGGACGCATGCGCGACCCGCTTTATGCCGGCGGCCTGACCCGTCGAGGCCTCATGCTCGACGTCGCCGTGGCCCTGCTCTTCGGTGTGTTTGCGATCTGGCTGCACTTCGACCAGTCGACACCCGCGGGTATTGCCGCTGCGCTCGTGACCGTTGCGCTCGCTCTGCGACGACTCGCTCCGACACTGATGATGGTGCTGGCGTTGGTATCCGCGGCGATACAGGTGGCGACCGACCAGATCGCCGTACTCGCCTCGCTCGCCTACTTCCCGATCTTCGCAACGCTCGGCGGACATCCGGACCGTCGGGCTCGACGTGGTTCGCTCGCGGTAGCCGTGATCGGATCACTCGTCGCCGGGTGGGAGTTCCCGCACGCGTTTGCGGTCGAGCCGTCACTGCTCAACCACGCCTTCACGTCGTTCGTCGGATTCTGCCTGGCGGCGGTCGTGGTGATCGGCGGGTGGACGTTCGGGTTCATCCGGTATCAGCGTCGTACGGTCGCGCAGGCCAAGGTCACCGAGACCATCGCACAGCTCGAGCGCAGACGCCTGCTGGATCTCTACGACGAACAGCGGGAACGCACCCGACTCGCGCGCGACATGCACGACGTCGTCGCACACTCGTTGACCATCGTCGTCGCACAGGCCGAGGGTGCGCGCTACAGCATCGACACCGCGCCCGACGTCGCACGAAACGCATTGACCGTCATCGCCGAGACCGCACGCGAATCACTCGGCGAAGTCCGCGGACTGCTCGCGCAACTCAACAACGACGACGCCGTCGCCGCCTCCCGCGCCGACCGCGAAACCCTGTACGAGCGGATGCGGACCGCAGGCATGACGATCGAGACACGCGAGATCGGCGACGAAGAGACCAGCGAGCCGGCCGTCGGGCGCATGGCACAGCGGGTCTTGACCGAAGCGCTCACCAACGCGCTCAAGTACGGCGACCTGGCCACCCCCGTCACCGTCGAGATCGACTGGACCGGGGGCTGCCATCTCACCGTGCGCAACGGGTTGACCGACACCCCGCTCTCGCCCGGTGGCGCAGGTCGCGGCATCATCGGCATGGCTGAACGCGCCGCGCTGGTGGGCGGGACCGCCCGCAGCACCGCTACCGAGGACACCTGGCTGGTCGAACTGCGCGTACCCGCCACCTCCGACGTCGACTCGAAAGGAGTGTCGCGGTGATCCGAATCGCCCTCATCGACGATCAGCCCATGTTTCGCCAGGGCATCGCGATGATCGTCGACAGTCAGCCCGACATGGAGGTGGTCGGACACGAGTCGTCGGCACTCTCGCTCCTGGATTTCGTGCGCACCACGCGACCCGACGTCGTCCTGATGGATGTGCGCATGCCGGGCATCGACGGCATCACCGCGACCGCCGACCTCGTCAGCGCACTCGGCGACGACGCTCCGCGCGTGTTGGTACTCACGACGTTCGACGCCGACGAGGCCGCGGCGTCGGCCATCGCCGCAGGGGCCAGTGGATTTCTCCTCAAGGACGCGCAGCCCGACTTCCTGCTCGCCTCGATCAGAGCCGTGGCCAGCGGCAGCCAGGTGGTAGCGGCGTCGGCGACACGGCGGCTCTTCGAGCAGACCCGCACGCGGGCAGGCGATCCCGGACCCGAGTACGACCGTCTGACCCCACGCGAACGCGAGATACTCGTGCGTGCGGCTCAGGGTCTCTCGAACGCCGAGATCGCCGACGCCGAGGTGCTCTCAGAAGCCACTGTGAAGACGCATGTTTCACGCATCCTCGCCAAGCTGGGGCTGCGCGACCGGGTACAACTCGTCGTGTACGCCTACGACCACGGGCTGGTCTGAGCGCGCGGCGTACATCTCTGGATGTACGCCGCGTAATCGTCCAGGCCGACCCGGATTCATCGTCACGGCCGACGACCGGAGACGCAGGAATCCCTAGCGTTATCTGCATGACGAATGAACCAGCATCTGTGGTGCTACGCAACGTATTCCGAAGCTACGGTGACCCGAGCCGACCGATCCACGCGCTACGGGACGTGTCGCTCGATCTTCGACGTCGAGAGTTCACGGCAATCATGGGCCCGTCAGGATCGGGCAAATCGACGCTGATGAACGTCGTCGCGGGACTCGACGACATCACGTCGGGCGAGATCTGGGTCGACGGTAATCCCATCGGGTCCCTCGACGACGAGGCACGAACAGTGCTGCGCCGCAAACACATCGGATTCATCTTCCAGTCGTTCAATCTCATCCCGACGCTGACCGCGCAGGAGAACATCCACCTGCCGTTCGTACTCGCCGGCGTCAGGCTCGACGCGCAGACGCGCTACTGGATCGCGCACCTGGTGCGGTCGCTCGGGCTGGACGAACGCCTCGACCACCTACCGTCCGAACTCTCTGGCGGTCAACAGCAACGCGTCGCCATTGTGCGTGCGCTCGCGATGCGTCCGACGATCATTCTCGCTGACGAGCCGACTGGCGCGCTCGATACACGTACCAGCCGAGAAGTGTTGGCCCTGTTGACCACTGCGGTGCGCGAGTACGGGCAGGGCATCTCGATGGTGACGCACGATCCTGTCGCGGCGTCGTATGCCGATCGTGTGATCATGCTCGCCGACGGTCAGATCACCGGCGAGTACCGCGGACTGGGAGCGCGTGAGATCTCCGATCTTCTCATCGGCTTGCAGGGGGTCTCGGCATGAAGGCCACCTCAGCACGGCTGACCGTCGGATCGCTACGCGAGTTGTCGACGGTCGGCATCGTCGCCTGTCTCGCCAGTGCTTACGGCACAACACTTGTCGACGCCGCGAGCATGCTGTCGGTGCTGTCGGAGAAGAAGGGCGTTTCTGCTGGCGCGGCCCTCGCAGTGGTTGCTGCGGTCTTCATCGGCATTGCCCTGTTCGTCTCGGGGATCGTGATCAGTTCCGGTGTCGACACTGTCATCGCCGGTCGCCGAGCACAATTGAGGTTGCTGCGGCTGATCGGCGCGAGTGCACGCCAGTTGCGAGCGGGACTCACCAGGGCCGTCGTCACGGTGGCAGCCATCGGAGCCGTGATCGGCATCGTGTGCGCGACAGTGGTCATGACCATCGTTCGAGAAGTGCTCCTGCACAACGGAAAGCTACCTGAAGGCGACTATCCACTCCTGCCGCTGGGTGTGTTCGCGGCAGGCCTTGCGGTGGTCCTGATCGCGGCTATCGCTGCGCGGGTGGGCACACGGTCGACTCTTACTCGTGCCGCGGTGGCGCACAGTGCGCGGTCGAAGGTCGGTACGTTCCGGACGGTCCTCGCCTGCGGCGCAATCGTGATTGGTGCGTTGCTGCTGGCGCTCGCATGCTACCTCGGTGAGTTCGGCAATCTCACCGGCTTCGCAGTTGCCTTCCTCGGTGCCGCGTCGGTATCGACGGGTGTGTTGATCGGCGCGCAACGCATTGTGCCGCAACTGGTCCGGTGGATAGGTGCCGCGTTCGGTGCCAGCGCTCCGTCGATCGTGGCACGCAAGAACGCTGTGTCGGACCCGCGACGGACGACCCGTTCCACCATCGGACTCCTCGTCGGCGTGACGCTGGTGACCACCATCGCGTCGGGGATGAGCTCACTGACCAAGTCCGTCCACGGCTGGGACATGTCGGCCGCCGAGATGGCCGAGACCGAGCGTTCCCTGTCGGTTGTCACCGCGATTCTGCTTGCCATGATCGCCATCTCGGCGATTATCGCGGCAGTCGGCTTCGTGTCGACGATGTCGCTGACGGTGATCGGCCGCACGCGCGAGATCGGGATGTTGCGTGCCATGGGATTCACTGCGCGGCAGGTGCGCGCGATGGTTGTCCGCGAGTCGTTGGCGCTCAGTGGCACTGCGGTGATCGCCGGCCTGGTGCTCGGCATCATATTCGGCACCGTCGGCAGCCAGTCGCTCATCGGCAAGGCGACGTCGGGCATCCCCGTCGGACTGCCCTGGGGTGCGCTCGTCGCGATCATCGCAGGCACCGCCGTCGTCGTGATCGCCGCCTCGCTGCCGCCGAGCCGTCGGGCCGTGGCCGTCGCGCCTGTCGACGCGCTGGCTGTCGCGTGACGCCATTGGTCGAACTGTGCCTGCCGCCGGTCGAGCGGCGGTGCCACTGGTCGAGCTGCCCCACGCTGGTCAAACGGCCCCACGCTGGTCGAGCGGCCCCCCGATGGTCGAGCGGCCCCCCGATGGTCGAGCTTGTCGAGACCACTAGGCCGCTCCCGCTTCCAGTCATTTCTGCGCGCACCCGGCCGCAAAAGCCCAGTTCGCTTACCAAGGCAGAGCGAAAAATGACTGGAAACGGGAGGCCTGGTTCATGGTTGACCGTGGTCGTCGGGTCCTCGCGCTACATTCGGTCGATGCATGCATCACTCCGAGGTCCGTAGCCACCAGATCGATGCGTTCACACTTCGGTTCGCGCGTCAGATCCGAGCGAGTCTGCCAGCCCCAGAAGATGTGCACGCGTGAGCCTTTCGGCACGGTCGGCGTCGCGCTCGAGTATGGCGTCGACGACCGCGCTGTGTTCGTCGGCGTCTGGTCGACCCACCGGCATCATGGTGAGCATGTCGGTCATCGACCCCACCAGCCGCGCCCGCAGGCCGTCGAAGAGTGTGGCCAGCAGGTCGTTGTGCGACGCCACGACGATTGCCTGATGCAGTCGAATATCCTCTGCGGCAAGCGCTTGCGGCGTTCCGCCGAGCAGAGCGTTGCGATTCTCCAACGCCGTTCGGATGATGCGCGCGTCGTCGTCGGTGTGGTTGGCTGCGGCGAGAGCGGCAGCCCGCGATTCGATGGCGATCCGGACCTGCAAGACGTCGGTGATCTCCGCGATCTCGGCGAGCTGATCCCACGGCTGCGTGGGTTCGGTCGCGGCGAGGAAGACGCCGACGCCCTGCCGTGTGGTGAGCACTCCACGCGCTGCGAGGCGTCGAATGGCTTCGCGGACCGTGGAGCGGCCCACGGATAGTTCCCGTGCCAAAGACACCTCGCCGGGAAGCTGCTCACCTACCTCCCAGCGTCCACGCCGAACATCGTCGAGCAGGGCACGTGCTGCCTGTTCCGACAGCGGAACGCGCGAAAGTGCTTCCAAGGTCCTAGTCCGTTGTGTCTCTGTCGATTGGTTTCGAATGGTCCATCACCGTTCGTTCTGATGATAGGCCCGCGACCTCGGCGGTCGATCGGCGCCGCGCGACGCTCTCAAGCCACATCCGGTACATCTCGCGCACACCGATCGTCAGCGCGAAGGCCGCGAACACGATGCTCAGAATCTTGACGTTCAGCGCGAGTGCGATCAGCACGCCGACGACTGCACCGGGCAGCGCACCGATGTTCAGGTTGAGGCCGAGTCGCATGTCGGCGGTGCCCTGGCGTGCGTGCGTGATGGTTCCGACGATGACGTTGGGGAAGAACATCAGCAACGACGTTCCTTCCGCGGTCGGGAGTTCGGTACCGAAGAGCAACATCAGGGCCGGAACAGCGAGCAGGCCGCCGCCGAGACCCATCCCGGCAGCCCACGCGCCGATCACGAATCCGAGAATCAGCGATACCGGGACGACGTACCACAGACTCGCAAGCCAGCTGTCGGGCACGACGGCCGATCCCTGCATCGGGTCGTGCCCTGAGACGTCGAGAAACAATTTGAGGCACGTCAACAGGAGGATTGCGACGAACAGCCAACGCAGGATGAGCGCCGGGATGCGCAAGATCAGCTTGGCGCCCAGGACCGCACCCAGCGTGGCGCCGACAACCATTCCCGTCCCCGCCCGAAAATCGATGGATCCGCCAACCAGTCCGAACGTGGCTGCTCCGACGCCGGTAACGGCGATGTTCGCCGCGCCGGCAGTGCCGTGGAGAGTATGCCGGGAGAGGTTGGTGACCTTCTCCAGAGCGGGCACGTAGAACACCCCGCTACCGCCGCCGAGCAGTCCGCCGATCACACCACCGGTGGCACCGATCCCGAGCTGGGTGGGCACGGACGGTTCGACGACCCGCCCCGCGGTCGTGCTTGCTCTGAATGTTCCGGGCCGCCTGGTTCCGAGCGTGCGCATTGTGAGACTCCTTCGGGGTGATGCACCGACACGTTACGCATACATGTACTTGTCTGACAAGTAGGTGTATGCGAGCGCTAGCCCCGCCCGCGTTTGTTACCAGGGCACAGTCTGACCTCGATAGTCCAAGAACTGCAGCCCGCCCGCACCCGCCTGTGCTTCCAAGACGTCGGCGACGCCCCGCGTGCTCTGCTCGACGGTCAGCGAGGCGTCGGAGCCACCCAGATCGGTCTGGACCCATCCCGGCGCCATCAAGAGCAACGTGCGCGGGTCGTCGGAGTGCCTGGCCGCGAAGCTCCGCATCAGCTGATTCAGTGCTGATTTGCTCGCCCGGTAGATCTCCCACCCAGTCACGCGAGTGTTGTTCGTGATACTCCCCTGCCCCGACGACATCACTGCGATTGTTCCGGTTGGCGGGACGAGGTCAGCGAATCGTTCGACGAATCGCATGGGGCTGAGCGCGTTCGTAACCATCACGCGATCGAACGTCTCCGTCGAGACGTCGCCAACGGTCTCCCAACGATCGTGCGTGATTCCCGCATTCACGAAGATGAGGTCGGAGGTGGTGTCGGACAGTTTGTCATGCAGTGCCACAACCGAGTCGGTGTCGTTGATATCCACGTTCTCGACGGTCAGCGAACCATCGGACCGTGCGGCGAGCGCACCCAGATCGCCGCCGGCGTGGCGGCTGGTCGCCGCCACATGCCAACCGCGTTCGCAGAGGCGCTCGGTGAGTCCGAGCCCCAATCCCCGTGATGCCCCGACGATCAAGGCGTTCTTCGTTGCCATCGTGCGTCTCCTCTATCCGAATCGTTCCGTCTCTATCCGAATCGTTCCGTTCTGATTCGCCCGGCGTCGTGCCCGATGTCGAGCATCGCTCGTGCGCAGTGTTCGACGAACCCGTTGGGTCCGCAGATGTAGACGGTCGGCTCTCGTTGCGGCGCAATCGTCACCGCTGCGAGTTCGGCCGCCGTGACGCGCCTGGGACGGCGCGTCTCTCCTTCCGCACCCTCGCGGGTGTGAAAAACGTTGACGGGCAACCTGGTGTGCTCGACAAGCTGATCGAGTTCGCGCGCGAAGTACCGTCGCTGCGGCGTACGTAGCGAGTACACGAGGTTGAACGGAGTAGACGGGGCAGCCACCTCGCGCAGACGGATCATCGACATCAGCGGCACGATCCCCGAGCCGCCACCGATCAGTTGGACCGGCCGCGTATTCGACGGGTCCCACGTGAACCACTGTCCGTTGGGTCCGCTGATCTCGAGCGGCTCGCCCACCTCGACCATGTCGACGAGGTAGGGCGACTCCTCGCCGTCGTCGACCTTCTCGATGGTCACCTCGATGGTGCGCGTCTCGCGGACGTCGGAAAGCGAGTATGGCCTTGCCGTCGAGTATCCGTCCTCCGCGGTGAGCCGGATGTCGACGTGTGCGCCTGCATCGGCGCTCATCGGTTCACTCAGCGCGAGTCGCAGCGATCTCGCGGTCGGAGTCTGCATCTCTGCCCCGACGACCGTCGTGATCTGCCAGCGCATTGTCAACACTCCCTCACTGTCACGAGTAGCGCTGCTCACGCCAGGGATCACCGTAGATGTGATAGCCGCGCTCTTCCCAGAATCCAGGAGCGTCATGGGGCATGAACCGCAGGCGCCGAACCCATTTCGCGCTCTTCCAGAAGTACAGATGCGGTACGAGCAGCCGTACCGGGCCACCGTGTTCAGGCGCGAGCGGCTCACCGTCGAAGGTATCTGCCAGCCAGCCCCTTCCATCTGTCAGATCAGTAAGCGGCACGTTGGTGGTGTATCCGCCGTAGCAATGTGCCATCACGTAGGCGTCCGGTGGCCACGGGAGTACCGCCAACAAGTCGTCGAAAGCAACTCCACGCCAACGGGTGTCGAACTTCGACCACCGTGTGACGCAGTGGATATCGGTCGTGATGGCCCGGTGCGGCAGGGCGAGGAAGTCCCGCCACCGGAGACTGTGTGCACGATGATCCGACGACTGAATCGTCAAGCGCCAGGAGTCAAGTGGCAGCACCGGCGTCGGCTCTGCGGACAAGACCGGGAAGTCGAGGGTCGAATACTGTCCTGGCGGCAGCCGATCGGCCATCCTGTCGCGGCGTCCGACGAAGCCGCGGTTCACTATCGCCATATGTGCAAGTGTAGGGCCGCGCCGACTTTTCGCAGGTCATGGGCGTATAGTCTGGTTCAACTGATTTGCACTCATAGCCGACGTACTCGCGTGGTCGTGTGTTGGTCACCGTCGGGTTTTGGTCACCGGCGAACGCGGCGTCACAGCCGGTCAGGAGAGTGTCCGGTGGTCACGTTGGGTCCCACCCGGGTTCGGTTCACCACTGATCGCAGCGCCCCGATCGCCGGGGCGTGGTATCCGTACACTGCGAACCTCGCCGATGAACTGAGCAGTCTGTCCGGTGCGGCGGCGCCCCGACTCGGCGAGGTCACCTCGATATCCGTGCACTGGCAAAGCTACCGGCGCTACCCCGGTCTCGACTCTGCAGACTCTCCGACGGTTCCGCCGCTCATGACGCTCAACGGCTCCCACCGAAACGCGACGCTGCTCGTGATTCCGTGCCGCACGGCGTCGTCGTTGGCGGCGATCCTGATGCACCTCGCCAGCGACAGCGAACTTCCCGACGGGCACATGCATTCGCTGGAATCCAAGCGCGGCCGACGCATTCTGTCGATAGCGAGCCAGTACATGGCCTCACTCGACGGGACCGCCAGCGCGGCGACCAGCTGACGCCACCCGCCCGGCGCCCAAGCCTCATTCGTCTTCCATGCCACGCTGTGCCAGTTCGTTGGCATCGGCCCATCCGACGATGTCGCCGCGCCCGATCGCGAGGGCGAGCAACTCCGGGAAGGCGTCGGGCGTACACGCGAACGCCGGAACACCCATGGCACCCAGCGCTCCTGCGATGTCGCGATCGAACGACGGCGCTCCCTCGTCCGACAGCGCCAGCAACACGATGACCTGCACGCCGTCGGCCTGCAGCTGCGCGATCCGCTTGAGCATCTCGTCGCGGATTCCGCCCTCGTACAGGTCCGAGATGAGCACGAAGATGCTGTCATTGGGCCTGCTGATGAGGGTTTGGCAGTAAGCGATCGCGCGATTGATGTCGGTTCCGCCGCCTAGCGTCGCGCCGAACAGCACGTCCACGGGGTCGTCGAGTTGACCGGTGAGGTCGACGACCTCGGTGTCGAAGAGCACCAACGACGTCCGAACCGACCGCATCGTGGCAATCACCGCTCCAAAGATCGACGCGTACACGATCGATTGGGCCATCGATCCGGACTGGTCGATCGCGATGACGATGTCTTTGCTGACCATTTGTGAACGGCGACCGTGGCCGACGAGCCGTTCGGGAACAACGGTCTTGTACTCCGGTAAGTAGTTGTGCAGATTGCGAGCGATCGTTGCGTTCCAATCGATGTCGCGGAACATCGGTCGGGTCACCCGGGCTGCGCGGTCGATGGCTGCGCCGACTGCGCTTCGGGTGCGGTGGGCGATGCGTCGTTCCACCTCGTCGACCACCTTGCGCACCAACGCTCGCGCCGAAGCCTTCGAACTCGCCGGAATCGCCCGCCCGAGTGCCATGAGCGTGGTGACCATCTCGATGTCGGGTTCGACCGCATCGATCAGTTCGGGTTCTGCGAGCAGCGAGTACAGGTTCAGCCGCTCGACGGCGTCGTGTTGCATCACCTGAACAACGGTTTGCGGGAAGTACTTTCGTATGTCGCCGAGCCATCGGGCGACCGACGGAGCCGACTTGCCCAACCCACCCCTGCGCGACGCGTCGGCGTCATACAGCGCCGACAGCGCACCGTCCATAGCGGCATCGGAGCCGGTCAGCGACGGAAGTTGTTCTGCCGCTGCATCTCCGAGCACCAAGCGCCAGCGTCTGGCGCGCACGTCTCGTGTGCCGTCGGTCATCGCAACCCCAATATGTCGGCGACAACGCGCACCGCAGGCGCGGCGAGATCGGGATCGAAGGTCGTCGTGCTGGCCGGAAGGCCGTCGGTGCGGTCGAGTGATGCGACCCGGTTGCCGATGTTGCGACGCACCGAAGTGTCGAACAGCCCGAAAGTCCTGCGCAGCAACGGCAGAACGTCGGTGAAGTCACGCTCGCCGAGCGTGCTCAGCCACTCGTCGAGGATCACCAACAGATCGCGGTCGTGGACGAGCAGCAGCCCACCGTCACCCAGAAAGCCGTCGATCCATTGGGTTTTCGACGTCGGGGTGGCTCCCGTCGACAACGCGAACTGCAACCGGCCGGCGGCGTCGGCGGCATCGATGTGTCCGCCGTCAAGCAGCAATCGCGTGGCTCGGCCGACCAACAGACCGTTCACATCACACCGGTCGGCGATCGTGCGCAGTGCCCCGATCCAGCGGCCCATGTCCTGCTCGTCGAGCAGGACCACCGTCTCGTGGGTGGCGTCGAGATGCGCTTTCAGGGCTTTCGCAGCGTCATCGTTGAGACTCGAGATGGCGGCGGGGATGCCGACGCAGATGCGGGTGAGCAACGACGATGCGACGAGGTGCAGCGAGGCGGTGTCGGTGCCGCGGACGTCTCCGTAGCGCTGCGCGCGTCCGAGTGCTGGTAGTGCCTGCATCAGGTGCGCGACGTCGTGGTCGACGGCGGCTCGCTCGTCGAGTGCGGTCAGGACAGGCGCCACCGCATCGACGAGTTCGGCGAGAAGTGCCGACTCCAACGCTTCGGTGACCTCACCCAACGTGTCGGCGCTCGTTGCCTTGTCGACGATCTTGGCGGTGGCGGCGCCCAGCACCGTCGTGCCCCACACCGAGGCCATCACGACGTCGATGACGTAGTCGGGTCGCCATGCGACGATCCAGCCCTCTTTGAATGTGCCCATTCCGGTCACGTCGCGGGGTTCGCCCCACTCGACGCCGAGCACGAGGAGCCGGTGCAGCAGCAGGGATTTGGCCATGTCGGCCGGTTTGCGAAGATCCAACGCCAGCTCTTTGGCCACCGGATCGATCTTGAGTCGCGCCGACCGCGCCGTCGCGGTGACATCGGCCTGCAGCGGGACAACGGGAGCGTCGTCGGGAACCGATCCGAGCCGCTCCCCGATGACGGCCTCGCGATACATCATGTCGGACAGTCCGGTATCGCCGTCGAGCATCACGGCGTGGGTCGCCTCCGTGACCTCTGCCAATCCAGGCAGCGGTCGGTGTCGCATCACCGCGAGAGCTTCCGCCAGTCGTGCAGTCTCGATGATGTGGGCCGACGACACGTCGATGTCTTTGTCGCGCAACAGTCGTGCCTGGTGGATCAGCCAGCGGACGATCACGTCGTCGGACGTGGTGAACAAGTGGTGATACCAACCCGGTGAGATCACACCCGCCCCGTACCCGGACGCACTGGCGATGCGCGAATGGGTCCACGGTACCCACGCGAGCTTGCTCCGAATCTTGTTCGTTCCCTTCAGGATTCGCGCATCTCCGGCAGCGGGCGGCAACTTCCCCGACAGTACTGGTGCATGCCATGCCCCACACACGACGGCAACGCGTTCGACGCCCGGCCGCTTCAACGTCGCGCGGAGTACCTGACGCATGTGGGCTTCGCGTCGTTCGTCGTGGAGTTCGTCAGGGGCTGACTCGTCGGGCGAACGCAGGAAGTCGTCCTCGCGCAGCGTGGCCATCGCCTCGGCTATCGCCGCGAATCCTTCTGCTTCGCCGCGTGTTTCGACGACGTCGTCCCACCAGCGCTCAGGATCGGAGTAGCCGGCCGCGGTGGCAAGCGTGCGTACAGGGTCGATCCGTACGCGACCAGGTGCATCCTCGCCGGGTTCACGTGACTCCTCCGGAGTCGGGTCGGCGGGCGTATGACCCGACTCGGTGCGGTGTGCGAGCACCATCGTCGTGGGAAGGTCGCAGAACGCGACGTGCACTCGGGCGCGCACCGCCCAGCGCATGGCCTGCCATTCCGGCGAGAACTCGGCGAACGGCCAGAACGCGGCACGCGACGGATCGTCTGCCGCGTATCCGAGGAGGGCGACCGGGGGCGACATGCCCGGGTCGACGACGGCTGGGATCAGATCCGACGCATCGGCAGGACCTTCGATGAGGACGGCGTCGGGTTGAAGTCGGTCGAGTTCGTTGCACACCGCGCGGGCCGAGCCCGGCCCGTGGTGGCGGATGCCGAGCACGTAGGTGCCCGGCAGCGCACGCGAGTCGACGGTGGGTGCGGACGAGGGGGGTGCGGACATGCCGGTCAGCGGAGCGCCCCGCGCGCGGCGCGGTAGAAGTCGGCCCAGTCGGAGCGTTCTCGCACAACGCTTTCCAGGTACTCGGTCCAGATCACCGAATCGGCTCCCGGGTCTTTGATCACCGCGCCCTGGATACCCGCTGCCACGTCGGCGGGCCGGAGCACGCCGTCGCCGAAGTGTGCCGACATCGCGATGCCGTGGGTGATGACCGAGATGGCCTCCGCGGTCGACAGTGTGCCGCTGGGTTGCTTCACCTTCGACCGCCCATCCTCGGTGACCCCGGAGCGCAACTCGCGGAAGACGGTGACCACGCGTCGGATCTCGTCTGCGGCAGAGGGCAATTCGGGAAGCTCCAGCGACTTTCCCAGTGCAGCAACACGTTGAGTCACGATATCGACTTCGTCCTCGGCCGAGGCGGGCAGCGGCAACACCACCGTGTTGAAGCGGCGTCGGAGCGCCGACGACAGGTCGTTGACTCCGCGGTCACGATCGTTGGCCGTCGCGATCACGCTGAATCCCTTGGTGGCCTGCACCTCTATCCCGAGTTCCGGCACCGGCAGCGTCTTCTCCGAGAGGATGGTGATCAGCGCGTCCTGCACGTCGGAGGGGATACGCGTGAGCTCCTCGAGTCGCGCGATCTTGCCCTCCCGCATCGCCACCATGATCGGTGAGGGCACCAGTGCCTCGTTCGACGGTCCCTCGGCGAGCAGCCGGGCGTAGTTCCAGCCGTAGCGGATCGCCTCCTCGGGCGTGCCTGCCGTCCCCTGCACCAACAGCGTCGACGTCCCACTGATCGCTGCCGCAAGGTGCTCGGACACCCAGGTTTTCGCTGTTCCGGGCACCCCGAGAAGGAGCAGTGCGCGGTCGGTGGCCAACGTCGCCACGGCCACCTCCATCAGCCGTCGGGGTCCGATGTACTTCGGTGAGATCACCGTGCCGTCGTCGAGAGTGCCGCCGAGAAGGTAGGTGACGACCGCCGACGGCGACAGCAGCCAATTGGCAGGGCGGCTAGCGGTGTCTGTGCGGGCCAGTGCCGCGAGTTCGTCGGCGTAGAGCTGCTCGGCGTGTGGTCGGAGCAGATCGTCTGCAGTGGTCATGCGAACTCCCTCGTGAGGACGATACGGATACGGATGGACTCGGCCAGGCGGGCGAACTGTGCGGGCGCGGTCGCGACACGCGCACCCACCGCACGCACGGCGTCGCGCCACGCATCGGTGGCCGGGAGGCCAACCGACATCAGGTCGAACAGTTCTGCCGTGGGCCCGCTGCGCGCGGTTCCCGACACGGTGGCGGCGAGCAGGCGTAGTGAGGCGTGCGCGATGTTCTCCGGCCACGGGGTCGGCAGGACGCGCAGAGCCGCGAGGCGTCGGTCGTCGGGTAGGTCGTCGAAGGCACGTGACACCTCCAGCGGATCGGCGGCCACGAAGACGACCGGTAGCGCATCGGGGTGTGTCATCAGTGCAGTCGCCCAGCGCCGATCGTCGAATGTCACTGCGGCGTGGCTCAATCCGACGACGAGCGGGCTCTGGTCAGAACCGATTGCTGCGACGATCTGCGCCGGTGACATTGCGAACCTTTTTTCCCAGAGCGACGGCCGAATCCGTGACACCAGCTGCGCGAGCACGTGGGCGCCGACCCCACGCCTTGCGTTTGACGGCACGGTCAGCGTGAGTCCGTCGCGTGCGAGCGCCGCATTCGGCTCAGTAGGCAGCGTCGCCTGCAGCACGGGGCGTCGGCGCATGAGGTGCCGTTCTTCGTTGAGCAACAGTAATTTCGACGCCGCGTCGAGGATGCGCTGCTGGTGCGCCGAGCCGTCGATGTGGTCGAGAATTCCGGCCGCAGTTGTCCTGACATTGCTGCGCCGATCGTCGAGCGCGCGCTCGAGCAGGGGCTCGTCGGACAACGACGGCGTGCGACCGAGGATGGGCAGTAACAGTTCACGACTGGGTCCGTCTTCTGTGCGCCATGCGGATTCGAGGAGTTCTCGCGCAGCATCTGGGTCGCGCTCCCGCAGCGATCGCAGGTAGGACGCACGCTCGTCGGGTTCGCCATGGGTCCACGCGGAGGTATCTGCGATGTCGCCCGACGTCGAGGGGGCGTCGAGCACGGCTTTCAGCTCGGGGGCTTGTTCGGCCAGCCATCGTCCGCGTGGACCGACGAAAGTGGTTACCGCAGCGCGGATCTCGACCCTGCGCGCGGTACGGGCGAGGAGCGTCGGGAGCATGCGTGCGGGAGGCCGGACGTGCGACCGCGCGAGCAGGTCGAAGCACCAGAGTTCGAGCTGCGGCGACAGCATCATCGCGCGGTCGAGGTTGCCTGCGATCTGATCGGAGATGCGCGGCCTCGGGTCGTCTGGCGAGGCGGGGATGGGTTCGGCAGCGATCGTCGGCGGCCCGCTCGCGCACCGTGCGACGGCGCTCAGTGCCGCGATCTGCAGGGTTGTGACCGCCGGGTCAGCGACTTCATCTGGCAGATGCGCCTCGATCACGGGATCGACGCCGTGCGTGGTGATCGGTCGGCTGCGGACGCCGACGAGCGCGGCCGAGACCACCTCGTCCCAGGTACTCATACGGCAGCCATCCTCATACGCGGACCACACCGCCGTCGACGATCACCGACTCGACGTCGAGTCCGTCTGTTCCGAGACTCCCGAAGATCGGTACCCGCGCGCCTCCGGTGAGCGCGAGTAGCAGGGGCCAGCGCTCGCCCGTCACGAGGATGTCGATTGCGTCGCCCGTGTGATCGATTGCCGCCGGTCGGCCCGCGACGGTGCGACCGAGTCGCGCGTCGAGCACCACCGGCCACCGCCGCGCCCACGGATCGTCGGCGATCGCCTGCGCGTGGGCGCGCCTGGCCGCGGCGATGTCGGAGAGCACGAGCATGCCGAGCGGATCGGGATGTGGGAGTGCGTCGGGCTGCGGTGACTCTGCGTCGGGCTGCGGTGACTCTGCGTCGTCGTAGAGGCAGCGCAGCAGAGGCGAGCCCGGGTAGAAGTGCATCGCCGCGACCAGCGTTGCGCCCACCCTGGGACGCATCGGCAATACGCCGCCCTTGGGCGCGTAATCGAGCAGGACACCGAAGCGCTTGGTCTTCGCACCCCAGATCCAGGTTCGCCGAGTCTGGAGCCGGTCGTCGTCGGTGTCTCGACGGCCGAGGCACAACCACGTGTCTGTGATGCCCTCGGCGGCGAGGACATCCGCTTTGGCGACGGGATAGCCGATGTGTCGGCGGACCGTGGCGGCGAGATCGGCAGGTAGGAGGTCGAGCCGCTGATGTGCGGCGCTCAACGACCACAGGCTGCCGAACTCTTCCAGTAGGCGTGCCGGCCAGTCGACGCCGCTCGTGGGTCCCGCGAACAACTCGGGTAGCGCTCGGATCTTGGACGCCAACCCCGGGGCCTGGGCATCGACCAGCCGTGCGGCGACGCCGTCGAATCGGCCGTAGGCGTCGACGTCGGTGCCCGCCAGGCCGTGGCCGAGCTGGTCGGTGAGCCAGAGTTGCAATTCGTCGATACCGCTGCCGACACGGCGGACGCGTTGCGCTGCGGTCGAGGCCGCGCGGCCGGGATCTTTGGAGGCGGCCGGCTGCGCGGGCGCGGCGGACTGCCGCTCGCGTCTCGCGGCGAGCCATGCTGCGGCGTGGTCAGCGGGCTGCGCGGCATCGGCAACTTCACCTTGTGCCCACAGCAGCAGGAGTCCGAGAGCGTGTTTGCACGGGAACTTCCGTGACGGACACGAGCACTTGAAGGCCGGCGAGGTGAGTTCGACGATGGTCTGGTACGGCGTTTTGCCGCTGCCCTTGCAGTGACCCCACACCAGCGAATCGGCTGCACCGGTGCCTGACCAGGGCGTCGGGGTGGCCAGCTTCTGACCGGCCTTGGCCGACGAGGCGTCGGGCGCGAGCGCCAGCACCTCGTCAGTGGTCCACCTGTCCCCCATGCAGTTCAGACAACCACACGGGACTGACATCCGCGGGCGAGGCCAGTTGCGTGGATGACGGTGACGTCAGCGACTGCGCGGGTGTCAGAAAGTACTCGGCGTCAAAAACTACTTGGGGGATTGATGGTCGACTTGTCGACGCCTGTGTCCGGGACACCCCACTTCGTGAAGATCTTGGCGTAGTCGCCGGTCTTGATGAGCTTGTTGACGGCGTCGGACAGCGGTTTGGCCAGGCCCGAGTCCTTGGCGGTGACGAATCCGACTGGCGTCGAGCTGATCTGGCCGAGGAATTTGGTTCCCTCGACGTGCTTTTCGTCGTACTTCAGGCTCAGGACCGGGCCGAAGAAGAGGTCCACCTTGCCGTTGGCCAGACCCAGGAAGATGGGGGCGGTGTCGTTGAAGTACTGGACAGTCCAGGGCTTCTTGCCGATCTTCGCGCAGTCGCCGACATGCGAGCTCAGCAGCGTCTGGAAGGTGGACCCGGGCGTGGTGGCGATGGTGTAACCGCAGACGTCGGTGATGGTGGAAACCTTTTGGAGGTCGACGCGTGACGAGCCCAGGAATCCTTGGCCGTCATTGAGATAGGTCGAGAAGTCGAGGACCTTCTCACGCTCGGCGGTGACACCGAAATTCGCCTGTCCCACTTGGTATTTTCCGTTCTGGACACCGGGGATAATCGAGGCGAAGGTGCCATACTGCACATTCCAGTTGATGCCGAGTACCTTGCCGATCGCGGTACGCAGGTCGAGATCGAGCCCGACGTTTTTGTCGTCGACGACGCCACCGTGCGGCAGACTCGACGTTCCGGGAGTCTGAGTTGTCCCGACGGTCAAAGAGCCTGCATTGCGCACACTTTGGGGCAGCTCGGCACTGATTGCATCGTCTTTGGCAATGCTGCTCGTGATGTCCTGTGTCGGAACGGCAGACGCCTCCGCAGAGTTCGCTGCGCCGTCCGACGACGAGCCACAACCACTCAACACGATGCTCCCGACCACCGCGCCGGCGGCCAACAGAGCGAGGATACGTGGGCGGTTCTTCATCGTCTTAGTCCCCTTGTCTGAATTCTTCTGTGTAGTAACTGGTTACGGCACGCAGAGGTAATCATCGTGCACACTCGCACGGGTTCCTCAGAGCACCGCGGAGAGAAACGCTTTCGTACGCTCGTGCTGCGGGTCGTCGAGAATCTCTGCGGGAGAGCCTGATTCGACGATCCGACCACCGTCGAGGAAGATCGCCTGGTCGGCCACTTCGCGGGCGAATCCGATCTCGTGGGTGACGATCACCATGGTCATTCCACTGCGCGCGAGGTCGCGGATCACGGCGAGGACTTCGCCGACGAGTTCCGGATCGAGCGCGCTGGTCGGCTCGTCGAACAGCAGCAGGCGCGGCTCGAGCGCCAAGGCGCGTGCGATAGCGACGCGCTGCTGTTGTCCGCCGGAGAGTTGGCGCGGATAGGCGTCTTCGCGGCCGGCCATGCCAACTCGTTCGAGAAGATCACTGGCGCGTGCCTGCGCCTCTCGGCGTGCGATGCGGGCCGCCAACGGACCCTCGATCACGTTCTGCAGCACCGTCATATGGCCGAACAGGTTGAACTGCTGGAACACCATCCCGATTTTCGAACGCTGCTGAGCGATCTCGCGATGCGACAGCTCATGCAGCTTGCCTGCCGATGGTCGGTATCCGATGATCTCGCCGCCGACCTCGACGAAGCCGCTGTCGGGCTTCTCGAGGTGGTTGATACACCGCAGCAGTGTCGACTTGCCCGAGCCGGACGGTCCGAGCAGCACGGTGACGGTGCCTGTCGGGACGTCGACGTCGATGCCGTCGAGCACCTTGTGGAGTCCGAAACTCTTGCGCAGTCCTCTGATTCGCACGAGAGGTAGTGTCTGGTCGTTGTCCGCGTCGTCCTCGTGCTGGTCCGCGTCGTGCCTGCGGTGGGTCGTCGAAAAGCTCACGCGCGCACCGCTCCTTCGTTGCGGAGGTCGAGTCTGCGCAGCTCGGTACGGACCCGCCCGAACAGGGGCAGGTTCTCGCGGACCGTCGTCCAGAAGCTCTGTTGCGGTCGACGATTGCCGCGTGAGTAGTGGCGTTCGACGAAGTACTGTCCGACCGACAGCACGCTCGTGACGATGATGTACCAGATCGTCGCGACCAAGAGGAGCGGCAGGATGAGATAGTTCTGCTGGTAGATCAACTGCGCCGAATAGAGCAGATCTTGAACCGCGATGACGCTGACGATCGACGTCGCTTTCAGCAGACCTATCAGTAGGTTTCCCGACGCCGGCACGATCGCTGGCATGGCCTGCGGCAGGATGATTCGACGAAAGATGCGATATCTGCTCAATCCCAACGCTTCTGCGGCCTCAGCCTGGCCCCGGTCTACGGACAGGATGCCACCGCGCACGATCTCTGCGGCGAACGCCGCGACGTCGATGGTGAGTGCGACGAAGGCCGCGAGTACACCCGAGAACAGGTGCGCCGTGTCGGCGGTGACGAACTCCGGACCGAACGGAATACCCAGTGACAGTTGCGGGTACAGCGATGCGAGCTCGTACCAGAAGAGCAACTGGACCAGCGGCGGGACGGACCGGATAAGCCTCGATCCACCGATCGGCTTTTGCGGTGTGGTGAAAAGTGTTGAGCACGTTCGGCCTGGGTGGCGGGCATGAGTCA
>NZ_LZMO01000158.1:0-8455 GCF_001665715.1 Gordonia sp. 852002-10350_SCH5691597 | reverse complement strand
CCCAGACCGATAAGAATCTGAACGTTGCAAAGGAGGAGGGTTCGACTGCATCTGCTGCAACATTACTCTTTTTACTTGACATAAGATACGTTATCGGCGAATTGCTTTGCACTGCAATATGTTTCGTCACCAGTGACGAAAGTGTGCCGGAATCACGGGATCGAACGCATCGACGTGGTGCAACCGGTCGAGTTCGACGGGGCACGGTCGCTTTAGGGCGTTGGTGGGTCGACGGACACTTTCAACTTCAACGTACGTCTACTGAATGGGACCCGGCCTCCCTCAAGGTGTTCCAACGCCAAGGCGTTAAGTTCGTACCGCTCGAGTGAACCCACCGCTTCGATCTGGCCATGTCCGGCGGTTGCTTTCATCGTCACGATCTGCTCCGCATCGCCGCTCACGACTATGCCCGGACTGCGGGTGGCAAACAGATATTGGCGGCTGCTGCGCAGCGAACGTAGACGATCGACGAGGTACTCCTCGATCCACGGGGCGTGCAGCGCATCCTCTGGTTGATCGACGAGCACCGGTGTGTCACCGTCGGCGAGCAAAATGACCAGGATGGCCGTGCATCGCTGGCCATGAGCGAGT
The DNA here is from genome assembly GCF_001665715.1 of Gordonia sp. 852002-10350_SCH5691597. NCBI lineage: Bacteria > Bacillati > Actinomycetota > Actinomycetes > Mycobacteriales > Gordoniaceae > Gordonia > Gordonia sp. 852002-10350_SCH5691597. The sequence continues at coordinate 7,864 of NZ_LZMO01000158.1, read as the reverse complement.
TGTTCGATCGCCGTGTAGGTTTGGTCGCCGGGCTTCTTGAACTTGATGGTGAGGACATCGGGACGGTCGATGGCCTGCAGATTCAGTAGGTCCTCCCACAAATTGCGTTCGTCGATGTTCGTGAGCAGCTTGGCGAGACTCGCCATGTCGATTCCATGATCGATATCTACGAGTTCGGCGAGGTTATGCGACCACATTGAGCGGACGAACCTCAGCGGATGCGTCCGAAGCGCGAGTTCATTCAGGAAGTCCTCCCTGACCCGTGAGCCCACCTTGATCAGGTCGAGCGCACGGCGAAACTCAGACTGGTCCCCTTGGTTGGGAACGTCGAGCTTGACGAAGCCAGCCGCCTTCGCGTTGAGGTCTATGACCCGCGCCCGGCGCATGTCCCGCCGTGTGCGTCGCGCAGCGTGAAGGGCGTCGGTGAGGTCATGTCTTTCCTGCTCCAGTCGAGCCAGATCGGGCCGAGCGCGATGTTCAAGCGCGGCCCTGGCAGCCTGGAGTTGAGTGAGTTTGGACTGCAACTGTTCGAGGCTCGCGCGCAAAGCCGTAAGAGATGCTTCCGGATCAATCTTGTCGAGTTCTTCATCGAGGCGGATCTTGAACTCGTCGAACCGCGTTCTCCACTGACCCTCAATGCGCGCCATGGCCTTCGCAGCCTCGGCGATCGCTTCGAGAATCTGCGTGCGTCCCGTGTCGAGGCGTTCGCGTAGAAGTGCCAGCACGGCATTGGCTTCGAGGAACAAGCCAGCGTTCTCGCCCACTGACTCGTGCAATTCGGCTTCGGGCAGATTGAACGCGGGCGCGTCGAGGTCGGCGAGGTCGTTCCGTGTGCCGTGCAAGCTGGTCTGCTCTGCGGTCCACCCCGACTGCTCCTTCACCGTCTCGGTTTTGAACAGTTCCTCGAGTTGGCGAACTTGTTCGCCAAGTTCCGCCCCGCCAGCGGTCTCGGATTCTAATCGCTGGACGCGTTGCCGAGCCGCGATCAGTTTTCCGGCGTTGACCCGCAGGCCCCCGATCGCGGCTTCGATGGAGGCGTTGACCGCCTCCAGGTCGATCGACGCGTCAACCAGGGCCATGCGACCAACCGGCTCTCGGGAGTACTCGAGGATCTCTCCTTGCGAGAACGCCGCGATCGGGCAGATGAGGGCGGGGTCGTCGTTGATTTCAGCCCAGTCGCTTCCGGTCTGTTGCAGGACGCGGGCAGCTGGCGATCCGCCGGCGTTGTACGTCCGCTCCATCCGGTATCGCACGCCGTCGCCGGCGACATGCACGACGACCGTGCTGTTGTTCATCAGCGCCTTGTCCATCCGCGAGTCGATCTCGGTTCGAATGTGAGGAAAAGCGATGGCGTCGACCTGCTGGCTCAGAACGAATCGAATCGCCTCCAGTACCAAAGACTTGCCCGCCCCCGTGCCGCCAAGAAGGCAATTTAAGTCTGGCGAGAAGCGGATGCGTTCGCCGCCGAGGAATCCACCCAGGAACTCAATGTCTTCGATGCGGGTGTAGGTGGTCGGAGCTGGCTGCTGCAGCAAGACGCGCAACTGCGGGTCGGCGAGCGCGTGGCGGAGTCCAATCAGATCCGGGCGGCTGGCCTTTATCCAGGTGCGGCGCGCACCGATTCCGGACAGCGCATGATGGCTTTCGTCCTTGTCCCAGGTGTCCGATCCGCGGACGAAGGCCATGTTTCGTTGCTCGCCGAGTTTGTTACGGACGTCGTCTGCGGTGTCGAGGTGAACGATCTCAACGGCGCAGACGTCGTCGTGCAGCAAGATCTCCCTGACGTGAGCCGGAACCGTCAACCGCATCAGCCCTTTGTCCTTCTCGATGTGGGCAGGTATGGCCAACCCACCGGAGGCTGCGATCTTCGTCGCGGCGTCGGCGAAGCCAGCGTTGGCGCTGATGTCCAATTTGCCGCGGTCTGCTTGGCCGATGTTGAGCTTCACCAGGACCTCTTCGATCAGCGCCGGGTCAGTTCCTTGCTCCCAGATGGCGAGCAGATGGCCCTCGTTGGTGCTGATCTCGACCCCGGGCAGGACGACGAGTGGAGTGCCGACCGCTGCGTCGGCGATGTGACTACACCAGGAGACCGTGTTGTGGTCTGTGATGGCGATAGCGTCAAGGCCGGCGGCAAGCGCGGCCTCGACAATGTCTCCGGGCGTGCCGTAATGCTCGTCCTTGGCGTCGCTAGAACCGGGCGTGTGAACGTGCAGATCAACTGCCCAGAAGCGCGCTGCAGCAGTCATTGATCGACAACCCTCCGATCGCCTGAGAAAACATGGGGCAGGCTGACACGCAGTCGGCTAACGCTGCGAAACCTCGATCGACGATACAGAGACTGCCAGTCCGCATCGAGCCGTTTGCGTTCTGTCGGCCCCGGTCATAGGTCAGAAGGAAAGTGAGGCGCACATCCCTGACTTCGGCGAGCCCGGCCCCTCAGAGATCTGGCAGATCGGTGTCGCGATGACACATCTGACCCGTCACACCACCACCCCTGACGAGTGCTACTACCTGATCTGGGACGGCTGTCCCGACGTCGAGACTCTCTGCGAGCGGATCGGTGCCACCAGAATCGACCTCACCGACGAGGCAGGCGTGGCAAGCATCGCCAGCGGCGCACATAATCTCCGGGTGTGGCGGAACTGCCCAGTAGGCTAGTCAGGAGGGCTACTGAAGGGGGCGACATGAGTCCGTCGGAGAGCGATAGTACCGACTCCTCGAAGAAAGTTCAGGCGGCTACCGCGCGGATCGCCGCCCAGGCTGTTCCGAGAATCGATTTGACCCCCTCCACGATCAGCGCGATCAACAAGGCTGCAGCTCTATCACCCGTCTACTACCGTGCCCGGCCAGAGTCGTTGGAAGCGCTGCGCAGCGTTCTCAGCGCCATCACGGGGTGCTGCTGAACCGTCGCAGGCGCGGTCAGTTGAGCACCTGCGTCAGGCCCCCCTCATAGGCAACCGCGCCACGCAACGCAAGGCACATAGCGGTGCGTGGCGGAAACCAAATGAAGAAGTGTCACCACCAAGACCCCTCACTCTGTCACCTATGGCCTGATGCAGAACTGTCACCGATGTCTTGCGAGATGACATCTCGCCGTTGTCGGTATTGTCGGGTAATATAGAACACATATTCGACACGACGTGGGGCGGGGGTGGCGGCACGTGAACAGCAACAGCAAACCGAGCGACAGCGGAAGCGGTGGCGCGCCTTCGGCTTTGGGGTCGTCTGCGTTGGCTACTGCTGCGGTGGGGTCTGCGGATGCGGTGGTCGCCGAGAAACTGTCACGCCTGGCAGCGGTGTTGGATGAGTTGGCGACGGTGGATGTGTCGTTGGTGTCCGACGACGTGCTCGTCGAAGCCACCGTCGAGGCCGAACGCCTGGCGTTGCGCACGGCCGGTGCGGTCACCGATCGCTTGATCGTGGAAGCGTCCGACCGGGATCTACCGCACGGTTTGGGGTTCCGCGATATTCGCAACTTCATGGGACAGCGCCTGCATATCGGTGATCCCGCAGCTAGGTATCGGGTGATCGCGGCGACCGGCTCATTCACCACCATCTGCGGCGACCGCCTCCCGCCCTCCTGTCCGACGTTGGCCGGCTACGTCGTGGAAGGACGCGTCGCCGGCGCACACGTCCGCGCGGTACTCGAGGTGTTGGAGGCCATCCCTAGTGAGGTGTCGGCGGAGACGAAAGCTGCTGCCGAAGCGCAGATGGCCGGGTATGCGATCCAGTTCACGCCTGCTGAGATCACCAACCTCGGTTCACGATTGTTGGCGCATCTCGATCCGGATGGGACGCTGACCAACCCGAAAGACCGGAAACGTCGACGCCGCTTGTGGGTGAACCGGCAGAACGCGCAACTCATGTCGCGGTTGACTGCCGATTTGGATCCGATCGCCCGAGCCCGGCTGGATACCGTGCTGGACTCGTGGGCTAAACCGGGCATGAACAACCCCGACGATCCCGACTCACCTGTGGGTCCGATCACCACCGCCAATGCTGAGCAGGTCGCGGCGGCGGCGTTGCGGGATCAACGCTCACCCGCCCAACGCAACCACGACGCCTTCTCCGCCCTCCTCGGGCAGGTGTTGGAATCCGGCATGCTCGGCAACACCCATCGGGGATTACCGATCCAGGTAATCGTCACCACCAGCCTGCACGAGTTGGAAGCACAAGCAGGGATCGCACAAACCACATCCGGAACACTCCTGCCGATCGGCGACGTGATCGAGATGGCCGCCTCCGCCGGTGCGAGTCAGTATTTGGCGGTGTTCGGTGAGCACACCAGTGTGCCGCTCTACCTTGGTCGGTCGAAGCGGATCGCCACGCTGGGGCAACGGTTGGCCTCGTTCGCCTCACCCGGCGGCAAAATGTGTTCCGCACCGGGCTGTAACCAACCCGCCTCACGGGTGCAGATGCATCACGCCGCGAAAGACTGGGCCGACGGCGGCCTGACCGACATCGACCAGTTGGTGCCGGCGTGTGATGTGCACAATCGGCGGGTCGGCAAAAAGCCTGGGCAGTTCACCACCCGCATGATCACCGACGGACCCGATACGGGCCGTGTTGCGTGGCGACTCAACGCCAAACCGGGCATGCCCGAGAATCCCGAACGCATCAACCGCATCGCCGACGTCAAAGCCGACTTCCACGACTACCTCACCGCCGAACACACGAGCAACGAGGCTGCAGCGGCTGCACGCGCGGCCGGGACAGGCGCGACGGTTACCGAGATCGGCGCGCGAGCCTCGGGTACAGCCGACGCCGAGATCGTCGCGGACACAGTGGGTGCCTGGATGATGTCGCCGCCCTCAGTGCCGGACCCGCCCAGCGGGCAGGCGGCAGGCCAGGCGTTGACCGGCGTCGAGCTCGCGCTGGTGGGCGCAATCCCCTTGAGTGACACCGTGCGCCTCAGCTCGCGGGTCGACATCCAATGGAACCTCGCTGATCCACCCGACCCCGACCCGCCCACAGACCCGGACGCGCCAACAGGTCCAGCCCCACCAGCCAGCCCCTGGTGGCTCGGCGACGTCGACCCACCAGGAGGCGTCGACCCACCGCTGGCCGACGCCGCCTGACCACCGCGTGAACTGACCGGTGTGCCAACCCGGCCAACCCGGCCGACACGCTAGCCCAACGAACCGGGCGAGCCGTCGAATCAGGTTGTGCCGCAACCCGTCCACACCCCGCCACCACACCCAGGTGGCGGGGCAGACGTGGTTGGGAACTGTAGTCCGGCACGCATACTCGTGCGCGACAGACGGACTGGCCTCAGATTCCAGCGGACAGCGGAAGGTTCACGAAGCTCGGCTGTGCCGGGTCGAGGACGATGTGCTGTGGCTTGAGGCCCGACTCGTTGAGCAGTGGACGCAACGGGACACCACGAGGGGCGTTCATCGCGAACACGTCGATCCGCAGTCGATGTCCTGCCGGGATACGCGCTTCTGTGGGGAGCAGACCGACGTCGAGAGTGACCGGCTTTCCCGGTGTGATTCGTTGGCGCGCAGCAAGAGTCATTGTGTAGAAGGGGTCGATGACATCGCCGTTGGGCGCGAACTGCGACTCCGCTCGGTCATAGCCACGCAACGAAGCCATGACCTGCCCCGAGCTGATCACCTTCGATGTCCCGTCCGGCGCAACGTCGTTCAACGTTGCTGTCCAGTAGCCGTCTGTCGCGTCCATGACCGTGTTGAGGTGCAGACTGCTGTAGCCGGACACGCGTCGACTGCTGTCGAGCGGTGGCGTCGTGAACGACAGTGCGCCCCGTTCCGAGATCCGCGCGTCGTCGGAGCATCCTTGGAACACCGCGGTCAGACCCGCCATCTGCTGGGCGGAGTCGCGCGAACAGAGTGTCCACAATGTCGGTGACACGGTCATGGTTCCGCGTGCCGCGTTCGCGCCAGTCGTCAGGCTGCCGTCGCCCTGAGCATGCGGCGCGGTGCCGCTGCGACGGTTCGACAGATACAGCCGCTGTCGGGTCATGCCTGCGCGCGGGAACTGCGCCGCGGAGATCCAACTGTCGCCGACCTGCTTCAGATTCACCGGCCCGTACGAGTCGATTCCGTTGTCAATTCCCTTGAGCCACTTGTCGAACCATGCTTTCTGCAAGACGTCGAGCCGCGGTGGGGTACCCGGCCTACCCTGTCCCCCGCCGATCGTCGCGTGGTAGCCGTCGCCCATCATGAGCTGCTTACGGCCGGGGGCCAGCGGGATCTTGTTGTACATCCGCACCTCGCTGTTGGTGAACAGATCGAACCATCCGCCGTAGATGAAGGTGGGTGTGGTGACCTCGTCGGCGTGATCCTGCCAGGACTGTCGCGGCTCCGAATCTGTCTTCAGCAGGTCCTTCAAATAGCCAGGGACAGAAGGGATGTCGGGCGTTGTCAGCCCCGCCAGCAACTGCGGGTAGAACGTCAACGGGTCCTTCACCCTGTCGGCGAGCCACTTCCAGTCGAAGGTGCCGTTCAGCATCGACGCGACGTTCGGGATCATCTTCGTGCTGTTGACCAACGTCAACCACAGCGGCAGGAACCCCGCGCCGAGGGCACCACCCGGAGCGACGATGTCGCGGATGAGGTCGCCTCCGGGCTCGACGGGGAAGATGGCCTTCAGCGCGTCGGGATGCTTGTTGGCCGCTTGGATCTGGTTGATCGCCGAATACGACACACCGGCCATCCCGATCCTGCCGTTCGACCATCGCTGCTTGGCGGCCCAGTCGATCACCTCGGTCGAGTCCTGCTGCTCGCGGCTCTGGAACACGTCCCAGGTCCCCTGCGAGAATCCGGTGCCTCGGACGTCGACAACCACCATCGTGTAGCCGCTGCGCACGAGATCGAAGTCCGCTGAGAAGTTTCGGGTTCCTCCATCGCGCACTGTCTTGGCGAGTGCGTTGATTCCGTCGATCGCGGTTCCGTGCAGGTTGATCGCGTCTGCCAGCTGCATCGCATACGGCGCCAAGACCGGATTCTGCAACGCCGACGACGCGACCGCCGTGATCAGCTTGGTGTACGGGGTCATGTTGAGCACGACGGGTGTGCGATCCGCGGCTGGACGGCCTCGCGCGTCGGCAGGGCGATACACGTTGGCGCGCAACACTGTTCCGTCACTCATTCGGATCGGGACGTCCCATTGGGTCGCGACACCCGCATAGGGGTGCGCACCGTCGTGTGCCGCACGCCAACCTGCGCCCTGCTGACCGCCGTCGGGAGTCGCAGCGTCGGCGATTCCCGGACCGGTCATCAAAAGAATGGCGACGGAGAGGACCGCGACCACCGCGCCCCACGTCGTCGAACTCGAAACACGTCGTAGCTTAGTGACCACCGGGACCCCTGACCGTTGATACGCCTGAGCGTTGAAACCCTGAATGCTGAAACACCGAACGTTGGAACACCGTGAGACTCCCGCGCCGAATAATGACGGCGTGAGACGAACGCGTCGAAGAGTATCAGTTCGATGTGGCGCAGCTCACCAAGGCCTACTGATGGGATCCGGGCCGCGATCTCTGCGGCGAGATGACCGGCGGAGCGTCAGTTCTGGTCGACGTCGATCGGATGGGTCGCGAGCAGCGGCATCGGCCAGGGCTGGCGCCGAAAGACATCTGCCCAGACGTCGACGGTCGGCGGTGCGAGCAGATCGCGAGGAAGCGCCGAGGCGAGCAGCCAGCTGTCCTGGGCGAGCTCGGCGTCGAGTTGGCCTATCCCCCAACCCGCGTAGCCGGCGAAGATTCGGACGCCCTCGAGGACGTTGGCGAGGAGTTCGTGATCGGCGTCGAGGTCGACGAGGACAACCCGACCGTCGACCGGGCGAAGCCCTTCGAACGCTTCGATGTCGACACCGTGCTTCGCGACTCCAAGACACAACGCGG
>NZ_LZMO01000157.1:0-1758 GCF_001665715.1 Gordonia sp. 852002-10350_SCH5691597 | reverse complement strand
CATGCCCGCCACCCAGGCCGAACGTGCTCAACACTTTTCACCACACCGCAAAAGCCGATCGGTGGATCGAGGCTTAGAGCGCGCTCTAACGCAACACCTGATCGACGATCACGTCGAGCGGCAGCGCGGCGTCGACGATCATCCCCTGCTCGTCGGGTCCGAGTGGTTCGAGCGCGGCGAACTGCGAGTCGATGAGCGCAGCAGGCATGAAGTGATCACGCCGCCCGTGCACGCGCGCATGTGCCGCGTCTCTGCCGAGGGCGAGCATCACGAAGAACGCCCTGGGAGCACTGCCGCGCAGTCGATCCCGATAGGCACGGCGCAACGCCGAACAGGCGGCCACGCCGTCGTCGTGCTCGGCGAGCCAGGTACCGACCACGTCGAGCCAGGGCAAGCGATCGGCGTCGGTCAGTGGATGTCCCGCGGCCATCTTCGCGATGTTGGCGGCCGGGTGCAGATCGTCGGCATCGACAAACGGCACCGCCAGACGTGCGGCGAGCGCCAGTCCGACAGTACTTTTCCCGCACCCTGACACCCCGCAGACGACGATGGGCGACTCAGTAATCGTGACCAGCCGCCACGGTCGACACGAGGTCTTCTCCTGCGCGGAATCGGCGGAGGTTCTCCGCGATCCACGGCGCGAGTTCGCGGGTGAGACCCGACGCCGGGTTGGCGATGTGAGGTGTGATGATCACGTTCGACAGCGACCACAGCGGATCGTTGCGCGCGGGCGGTTCGGGATCGGTCACGTCAAGTGCGGCACCCGCGATCTCATGCCCCTTGAGCGCCCAGTACAGCGCCTGTTGGTCGACGAGCGGCCCGCGTGCGATGTTGACCACCCACGCGTGGGAGGGCAACTGCGCCAACACCTTTCCATTGACCAGGTGATGGGTTTCCGGAGTCGACGGCGCGGCGAGGACCACGTGATCGCACGACGACCACACCTCATCCATCCGCGACGACGGCAGCGTGCGCTGAGCGCCGTCGACCTCACGTCCCGAATGGTTCACCGCGAGAACCGAAGCGCCACAAGCCTTCAGGCGTGGAATCAGCGATCTCGCGATACCGCCGGCCCCGATGATCGCCACGGTCGCGCCGCGCAGTGTGCGCACCGCGGGATCGATGTGGTCTTTGTCCCAACCCCACCGCACCGATGAGTTGATCTGCCGCAGCCCGGCGAGCAGGAGCGCGAGTGCGTGCTCGGCGACGTTCTCCGCATAGAAGCCCGACGCGTTCGTCCAGACACGCTTGTCGTCGAGAATGCCTGCGGAGACGAACTCTTCGATCCCCGCCGTCTTCAACGCCACCCATTCGACGGTGTCGGGGAGATCGGGGAATCCCGACGCTCCGCCAAGCCAGATCAGGACTCGCGCGGCGTCGAGGTCGGTTTGCGTCGCACCGACGTCGTCGAGCGCCGCGGTGATGTGCTGATCACGTTCGGGGAGGACGGCGACCGTGATCGTCGAATCAGTTTGCGAGGCAGACGAACTCATCACTCACGTCCAGCGAGTTTCTTGGCGGCAGATGTTGCCAGCGTGTCAGCGATCTCGTTGTAGTGATCTCCCGCATGACCTTTCACCCATTTCCAGGTCACCTTGTGCAGCTTCTCCTCCTCCACGAGGCGGCGCCACAGATCTGCATTCTTCACGGGTTTCTTGTCTGCGGTTTTCCACCCGTTTCGCTGCCAGCCACTCACCCACTTGGTGATGCCGTTTCGGACGTAACTCGAGTCGGTGTAGAGGATCACCGTCGACGGCT
>NZ_LZMO01000156.1:0-16396 GCF_001665715.1 Gordonia sp. 852002-10350_SCH5691597 | reverse complement strand
CGCGTCGTCGAACCGGATTCCGAGCTGTGCACGAACCTGCGGGAGCCGCCGCGCTACGTCACCACATCGCTTGCGCAGCAAGGCCTTTTCCGTCGCCGTCAGACGATCGACGTCGAATCCCGGGGGAGGCGGTCCGCCCGCGACGAGCGCACTTACGAGAGCGCTCTGGCGTTCGGCCAGCGTCGGCCTTCTGTTGGACTGCGACTCGACCGGGTGTGATTCGACTCGGTGCGATTCGATGGCGTCGTGCGTGTTCATGATGCGCACTCCCACGGGTGATTCCACCTCGGCCGGTCTATGCCCGCGGCGTCGGCGATGGCATGCAGTTCGTCGACGAGTTCGGTTGCCGGCGGATAGTGTCCGTCACGCTCGAGCAGGAACGCGCCGGCTCGACCTGTTGCCGCGAGCTGCATGACCAACGCGAGCACGTCGTCGGGCACCGGGGCGGTGTGGGTGTCGTGGTAGAACCGGCCGTCGGATGCGCCGCCCGCCACATGGCAATATGCGATCCGCTCCAGCGGGAGTCGGGCGAGGTCTGAGGAGGGATCGGAACCCCGATTGGCAGCGCACGCATAGACATTCGCGACGTCGACGAGGAGATGCACGCCGGTGCGCTCGACGAGTTCGGCAAGGAACTCGCCGTCGGTGTATTCGTCGTCGGGCCACTCGAACAGTGATGCGATGTTCTCCACCGCCAGCGGCACGGGCAGGCAGTCCTGGGTGCGTCGGATGTTGTCGGTCAGCGCATCGAGGGCCTCGCGGCTACGTGGGACGGGGAGAAGATGTCCCGCCTCGACGCCGCCTGCGCGGACGAATGCGATGTGTTCGCTGGCCAATGGTGCGTGGAGCGTTTCGGCGCAGCGAGTGAGCACTGAAATCCTTTGTGCGGTAACGGGTTCTTCGCCGCCGAGTGAGAGTCCCACTCCGTGCGGGATGATCGGGACGTTCAGTGCCATGAGGTCGGGAAGCCAGGAGTGAGGGTCATCGAGTGCGGGTACCGTCTCCGCGATGACCTCGCAGAATCCGAGACCCGAGAGTTCGGCGACGACCCCGGAGATCTCCGGACGCCACCCGATGCCGATTCCGGCGGGCCAGTTGAGTGTCATGGGACTGCTCCTTGTCGTGTCGTGATGGCAGCAGGTAGGTGGGACTCGCTCACCCGCCGCAGCCTCCGCCGCCGCCCCCGCAGCCTCCGCCGCCGCCCCCGCAGCTACTCGACGATCCGCAACTGCTTGACGAACCGAAACCGCCATAGTCGCCACTTGCACCCCACGAGGCCGTGAAATGGGCGGTCGAGGCTTTCGCGTGTGCAGCGAAGAGGGGATCGACGAGCTCGACGATGCGAATTCCGAAGAGCGCGACGCCGATCGCTGCGGCCGTCGGACCATACGTGCGTACGGCCGGCCGCAGTTCAGGTCGAAGGTGTCGGTTCCTCGATCTCGCGGCGTCCAGGACTTTGTCGCCGCGGATCGTGCGTCGTTGCTGGAGCCCTGACACGAACATCAGGGACATCATGTCGACGACGAGGACGGCGACCAGCAGGCCGGTCGGCTTTGCGTTACTCAGCCCTGCGAACATCCTGATCACGCCGACGACCATGAAGAGCGCCAACGCAATTCGGACACCTCGGGCCGAGGGTTCCGTGAGGTAGCCGCGTACGCGCAGTTCGTTTCGTAGGTCGACGCGGGCAGACCGGGTTGTTTTGGCCACAACTTTGCGCTTTCCCGACTGGTTACGGAGCGCCTCGAGTGTCGTGCGGGACAATTGATCGAGTCGGGATTTCGTGCGTGACGGCGTCGGGTTCGGCTGACCGTCGGAGTCGATGTAGCCCTGGGTGAGCAATTGGGTGAGCGCCGCGAGGTAAGCGTTGCGATCGGATACCAGCATGCCGATCTCGGTGGGTGTCAGTCGGTCGATCGGATCGTCGAGGCGGATGCGTCGTGCGCGGTAGATGTCGCAGAGCGCCCAGACCAAGCATGCAACGGAGGCTGTGGCGAAAATGGTGAGGAAGACCGGGCCGGAGATTCCCCAGGTGTTGTGACTGTGCATGTGTTCCACCACGTTTCGTGAAGGGTCGACCATGTGTCGCCAGCGGGGCGGTAACGCGCCATCGCGCACATCCTCGGCGCTGGCAGGTCGATATGTGGGGTGCCCGACGGGCCCCGTGGCGGGGTCGGGCAGATGGGAGTGCGGCGTACCGGGCGTGGCTATCAGCTGTGTCAGGAGTTGTTGCCGCGCTGGATGGCCCGTGGACCAGAAAGGTCAGAGCTGGGTCGCATGGAGGTGATCGTGTACGTCATCTGTTGTCTCGGTGTCGTTGTTCATGACCACCTCCTTCTTCTTCGTATCGAAGAGCTGCGTGGCGTGGAATGTTCACCGCGCCAGGTCATCTCAGTATCGGGGTGGCGTCGCAAATCGCCACTTCTCGGCGCACTTCGTCACCGATTCGTGACCGTCGACCAACTGTTTCGACGACACGCTGTCGAGCGCGTGAACGACTACACGCCCCAGCCGTAGACGTAGTCGGCGAGTCCGGTTCCGTGGGCTGGTGAGACACCCGGAAGATTCGGTGTGCTGTTGAGGACGTAATACGTGTTGGGCGTGCCGGCGTCGATGACGGCGATCGACTGCGTGTACATCGCCTCGCCCTTGGGGAGTTGCTTGTGCAGGACTCGGAACAGATTCGGCAGCGAGCCGGTGTACTTCACGACGCGGAACTGCGCGCTCGTCTTCGTCTTATGCGGATCATTCACCGGGAGGTTCACGTTCGTCGTGGTCCACTTATCGAGGTTCCGCTGTGGGTTCTTGATCGCCTTGAGCGCCGACACGGTCGCGGGATTGGCCACTGCGAGATGGATGTGAAGCTGATCCTTGCCACGCGCCTCCGCTGAATTCACGCCAATGGCAAGGGGTTTCGCGGGAATCTTGGCGACCCACTTCTGGGCCTCCGCCCACGCGGAGTACCAGAGGTTCAACTGCGAACCGTCCCACAGATACGAGCATTCGATGCCCTTGATGCGATTGGTCGGAACCAGCAGGTAGTCGTCGCCGTGCCCGGGATGATCGCCGCCGAGGCGTATCGCATAACGCTTGGGGTGCTTTTTGTCGGGTTGGTACTTCGCCGCGGGCGTCACGACGTCGAGGTTGCCGGGCTTGAACGGCTTGACGCCCGTCTCGCCCTTCACGTCGTCCCAGAGCGTGAATCGGGGGTCCGTCTTTCCGGAGTCCGAGTCGAGTCCGCACCCTGCCGGTGGCGGCGCGACCGTGGGTGCGGCGGTGGCGATGCCCCCTCCGAATGCCGTGCTGATGGCGATCGCCGCACCGATGGCGAGTGTGGCGAGTCGTCGACTCCCGCTCGTTCGTGGTCGTGGCGTCATCCGTAGCGACGTTTCCCGCAATCGAGACTGCATGTCTGGCCTCTCGCCAATTCAGGTCGCCTACTGCGCCGGTTCAGGTGGCCTACGGCGGCTCGTGCGGGAACCATCGTTCCACGTTCAGGCACGGTCCAGCGGTGGAAAAGGGCGAATCCGTGTCCTGCGTTCGGCGGACATCAGCGGAGTTCCGACGTTGTCGACTCGACTGCAGAAGCGCCATCGAAACTAAGCAAACGAGTAACTCTAATTAACATGAGTCACATCCGCCACTTTGGTAACTGACCGGTCTCAATGTCGGAGACCTGTGGTCACGACGCCCGATTGGCCTGGCCCGGGTGTGGGCGGTCGCAATACGGTTCACCGGTGCGTAGGAGATCGTGGTGGTCCGTCATGTCCGTGCGACGTGTGATCGTTGTGGTGGTGCTCGTGGCGACGGCACTGTGCGTCGGACTGGTCAATGCTGGATCGGCTAATGCCGCATCCTTCGGACGGTTCTATGTCGGCGGCTGCGGGATGCCTGCCACCCCCGTTGACATGTGGACGCGCGCGGGCAATTACAAGACGGTCATCGCGCTCGACGGACTGCGCGCCACGAGCGATATGAGTGGATGGCGCCACGAGACGCACATCCAGCGCATGGCGGATTCCGGAGTGAATGTCATTCAGCCGGTCGGCGGCCTCGCGAGCTTCTACTCCGACTGGGAGGCCAAGAGTCCGGGCAGCAAGATCGCCTACCGGTACCGCTGGACCTGCCGCCTCGACAGCATCATCCGCGCACTCGACGCACGCGGTCTCGCGGTGGGTCCGAAGCAGAAGTACGCCATGATGGGGATCTCGATGGGCGGCAACGCCGCGATGATCTACGGCGCCTACCACCGCAACCGCATCTCCGACATCTTCTCGATGTCGGGCTACCTCAACCTCTCCGCGCCGACCATGCGCGAGGCGATTCGCGTCGCGCTCATCGACGCCGGTGTCGAGGCGGGCGTCGGACCGCTGAGCGCGGACGCAATGTGGGGTCCGCCGTGGAATCCGCGTTGGGAGCGCAACGACCCGCTCGTCCAGCTACCCAGAATGCGAGGGATGAAGATCCGCATCGCCTCGGGTTCGGCAACGTGGGGGCGCCACAACACCGATGCGGTGTCGTCGATCAAGGGAACCCCGCTAGAGGTCGCTGCGCTGGCACAGACGCGCGCCTTCGAGGTCGCCGCTGCCCTACAGAAGATCCCCGTCACAACCGACTTCCCGAGTACCGGCACCCATACGTGGGCGTACTGGGAAGACATGGTCTGGCGGGCCAAGAACAGCAGGTGGTTCCACGACAGGTGACCGATGCTTCCGCGCGTTTTCAGGGGATGCGACGCGCGGATCGGTCAGAGTCTCGTGGACGTCCTGTGCGACGCCGATGTCACGCCCGTGACCGAGGATGGGGAGCGGTTGCCCGTCACACCAACGCGGCCGCGGGCGTGACATCGACGCTCTGCGATGTGGACGATCGGCGATGTGGACGATCCGCAAAGTGGACGATCGGCAAAGTGGACGATCCGTCATACCGGCAATCCGCAACACCGGCAATCCGCAACACCGACGATCTGCAACATCGACGATCCGTCATACCGACGATCGGCGACCGACACCGAAGCCGGCGTCACCAATCGGCGAGGTCGACGTAGCCGTCCTGGATGGCCCGGACGAACAGCGCGGCCTTCGACGGGGCGGGCCTGCCGACGGCGGTGTACTTAGCCCGGATTCGGGAGATGTGGGTGTTGACGGTCGTCGCACCCAGATACAGCCGCCGAGCGGCCTCCTCTTTGGACTCCGAGTGCAGCCACGCCACGAGCACCTCGACCTCGCGCGCGGACAGGCGCGCGCGCAACGGCATCGGGGCGGCAGCATCGGCATCGATCTGACGGAGAGGTACTGGTCGATTCTGGACTGACGGTGTCTTGTGCATGGACTCCCTGCGTTCACGCCGAGTGCGAATGGGCGCCGTGAGGTCGACGGTGATTGTGCGAGCAAGGTGTCGTCTCAACGGTTGAATTATCTTCACCGCACTGCTTCCGACGCGGAGTCTGTGGCGCGTCCGTACGCCAAGTCGATACGACTGTCGATACGCTGACCTGCACAAAAGCGCTGGAGGTTTGATGAGGCCGGAGTCGGTGACGACGCGCGACGAACTCGGTCGCGCACTCACGGAACTGCGTGTTCGTGCGGGTCTGAGTGTGCGTGATGTCGCGGCCGATGCCGACGCATTACTGGGGACCGTCGCCGGTTGGTTCGCGGGGCAGCACGCCCCGACCCGCGCGAGCCGTCAGATGTTCGAGAGGGTTCTCGGCGTCTGCGGTGTCACGGAGCCCGACGATGTTGCCGCCTGGTGGGAGGCCGTCGAGCGCAGCGCGCGGAGGACCGGCCGTCGACGCACACGGCCCGACTCCCCGTACCGCGGATTCGCGACGTTCGACGCTGCCGACGATCGCTACTTCTTCGGGCGCGACGTCCTCGTGGCCAGACTCGTCGATCTCATCGTCGCGACGCGCAGCGCCGATCGCGAAGCCAGCGATATGGCGCGCGGTGTGATGGTTGTCGGAATGTCGGGTGTCGGAAAGTCGTCGCTCGTCCGTGCGGGTCTGCTTGCACAGGTCGTCCACGAGGGGCCGCTCGCCGGTTGGCGGTGCACGGTGATGACGCCGGGCGACGACGCGTTGGCGGCCCTCGACGCCGCGATGGACGAGCTGGCCGCGCACGAGCACACTGACCGGCCCGCGCTGCTCGTGATCGACCAGTTCGAGGAGATGTGGACGCAGAACTCCGACGACGTGCGCAAGCAGGCGATCACGCGGATTCTCGACGCCGCGCAGTCGCCGGGCTCCGACATCGTCCCCGTCGGGGTGTTGCGTGCCGATTTCTACGGACGCGTCGTGCCGTGGGTGCCCAAGACGCTGGAGAACTCCCAGTTGGTGGTTCCGCCGATGCAGCGTGAGCAGTTGCGCGAGGTCATCGTCGGACCGGCGCGCGTCGCCGACGTCGAGGTCGAGCCCGACCTCGTCGACATGCTCCTCGACGACGCCGTACCCGCGGCGGGGTCGACGGCAGCCGGTGATCTGCCCCTGCTCTCCTACGCGCTGCTCGCGACCTGGGACCAATCCGACGGTCGGCGGATGACGGTGCGCGACTACCTCGCGACCGGGCGCATCGGTGGCGCGGTCGAGCAGGCGGCGGAGAAGGTATACGGAGAGCTGTCCGCGGACGAGCAACAGATCGCGCGACACATGCTGCTCGCGATGGTCAACGTCGACGAGGACGGGGTGACCCGACGTCGGGTTCCGCTCGACGAACTGACCGCGGACGGAGATCCGCCCGCCGCGCACGTGCTGGAGAACTATGCGGCGTCTCGCCTCGTGACGGTGTCGTCGTCGCATGCGCAGGTCACCCACGAGGCGTTGCTGACCGCGTGGCCGCGGTTGCGCGAGTGGATCGACGACGACCGGGAACAACTCCTGTTGCGTCGGAGATTGCGCGCGTACTCCGAACCGTGGGACGCCGACGGCAGGCCGGACGACATGCTGATCGGTGGGCCGCGATTGGAGGTCTTCGATCATCTGGCGCAGGAGTCCGACGACGATCCGATCGACCCGGTCAGCAGCGAGTTTCTGGCCGCCGCGACTGCTCGACGGTCCGCAGAGGCAGACCGCGAGAGGCGTCGATCCTCTCAGTTGCGGCGCGTGGCACTGTTTGCCGCGGTGTTCGGGGTCGTCGCGGTGATCGGTGCCGTCGCCGCCGTAGCAGCGGGTGTGAATGCGGTCCATCAGCGTGAGGCTGCCGAGAATGCGAGAAACGAGGCACTGAGCCGCCAATTGTCGGTGCAGTCGGCAGAACTCGGCGAGCGCGATCCGTTCATGGCGGCGCAACTGGCGATGATCGCCTACGAGGCATCACCGACGCTGGAGGCACGATCGCGACTGATCGATGCGACGGGCCGCGGCGTGCCGACCCGATATCTCGGTGACCCGGGCTCGGTACTGATGTCGCGCGTCGGCCCACTGATCGCGGCCGCGGGCGCGGGCGGTCAGGTCCGCCTCTTCAGAGTCGACGACGACGGGGTGCAGTCGAAGGTCGCCGAGTTCCGTGCGCCCGGCGGTGGCGGGCGGTTGGCAGGTGTCGCACTGATGCCCGACGCCCGCACACTGCTACTCGGCGGACGCGGAACGATCACCGCCTGGGACATCGCCGATCCCGCACATCCGGTGCGGCGCTACGACTTTCCCGACGTCGGTGGAGACATCAACCGACTCACCGTCAGTCCGGACGGCCGTTTTGTCGTCGCGTCAGTTCCGGACAGGGGCGTCGAGGCGTGGGTGGCCCAGGGGCAGACGTGGCGGTCGCTTCCGTTGCCCCCGAAGGTCGCGGGAGTCGCGGGGGCGGCAGCGTTCAGTGCGGACGGGAAGTCGCTCGCGACCAGCAGTGCGAATCGTCGGGTGGATCTCTGGCGGGTCGACGGTGACGCGCTCGTTCCGACGGGCGAGATCCCACTCGACGAATGGCGTGACAACGAACTCGCGCAGGGACTCGTCTACACCCGCGACGGGACCCGACTGCTCGCGGGGCTGCGGAGTCGGGTGATCCAGGAGTTCGACGTCGCGAATCCCGCAGCACCACGCTCGGTGGCGCGTTTCGGCGGTTTCAACAGCTACGTCAATGCGGTGGCGTTGAACGGTGACGATACGAGAGTCGTGGGCGCGGGTGCCGACAACACGATTCGGGTGTTCGACCGCACGAATCCGGCTGCGGCGCCTCGAGTGTTGACCGGGTCGTCGAACTCGGTGTCAGTAGTCTTCGCGGGCGATCACATCGTCTCGTCGAGCGAGGACGGGCGGGTGCAGGACTGGCCTCCGGTCCTCGGCATGACGTCGGTCGGTTCCAACAGCGTCTACCAGATACCGGCGGACCGCGACGCGACGACGATCGTTGCGGCGGACACAGGCACCGACGGTCGGATCACGCAGTGGCGCGTCGAGCCATCCGCGATCGTGCGTGGTGGGCCGGATCTGATCCCCGCCGAGGGACTCGTGTACTCGGGAGCGGTGGTGATGTCTCCGTCGGGTCGCGTGGTCACCACCGGAACGGTCACCGGGACAGTACAGTTCGCCGACTACTCCGACCCCCGGCAGCCACGCGTCGTCGGCAGTGTCGCAGCACAACCGACGCTCAACGAGACCGTCGACTACAGCGAGAAGTCGGGCCTGGCGATCACCGGCGCCACCGATGGCAACAATCTGACGGTCATCGACGCCACGACGTTGTCGGCGCCGCGTGTCGTCTCCAGGTTCGATGCCGGAGGCGGGATCGCGTGGGCGTCTTTGAGCCCCGACGGGCGTACGGCTGCCGTGGCAACGGTGACGGGGCCGGTGCGACTCATCGATCTCTCCAATCCCGCTGCGCCGCAGGCATATCCCGATCCGATCAGGTTCAAGGCCTCGGCGCTCTCGGTACGGTTCGACGCCGCGGGCACCTCGATCGTCGCGACGTCGGAGGAGCGCAATGTCGAGGTGGCCGACATCTCCGACAAACGCCATCCGCGCAGGACGATCGAGCTTTCCGGACCTGCGGGACAGCTCTACAGTGCCGGATTCTCCGCGGACGGCAAGCGGGTGATCGCGGGCGGAAGCAACTCGGAGGTGTGGGTGTGGAACCTCGCCGACGGTCAGGCCGATGTGGTGCTTCGGTCGTATCCCGGACGCGTGTACGACGTCCGCTTCCTCCCCGGTGACCGCATCGTCGCGGCAGGGCAGGGAGGCTTCATGGAGACCTGGACGCTGGGCCCGGCGCAGATCATCGACGAACAGTGCGCTCACGGCGCCGACCCGATCACCCCGGAGGAGTGGCGGACCTATATCCGCGGGCTCGACTACACCTCGCCGTGTAGGCGGTGACCGGCCGCCCGCAGGTCTGTGGTACGCCCCGTGACTACTCTTGGTAGACGTGCGTACTTTCCGTCGGCCCCGCATCGACACCGATACGACGTCCGGAGTTACGACGTCCGGACACACGACATCCGGAGCGCAATCGCTCGCCGTCGAGGTGTCGGGGTCACTCGACGACGGCGTGCCGGTGGTCCTGGTGCATGGCATGGCCTCCGACCACACCACCTGGCGGACGTTCGCCAAGTCACTACGACGCCGTGGCCGCGCTGTGGTGTCGATGGATCTGCGCGGGCACGGCGTGAGCAGTCGCGAGCAGGCGTACGGGCTCAATGATTTTCGGTCCGACGTCGCGTTCGTCCTCGACGAGCTCGGCCTCGACACCGTCGACCTCGGCGGGCACTCCCTCGGTGCGCACACCGCGCTGCGTGTCGCGATGGACCAACCCGAGCGAGTCCGACGCCTCGTGCTCGAAGAGGTCCCGCCGATGCCCCGCGACGACGCCGACCTCGCCGAGGAGATCGCGGTCGACGCGACACTCGGCGAACGCATACGCGGCCTGGGGCAATTGCTCGCCGATCCGCGGCCGTTCCTGCGGTACGACCGGTCGGTCACCGACCAGGTCAATGCCGAGTTCGCGGTCGCCGCGCCGCAGTGGTGGGCCGCACTCGACGACGTGAGTGCGCGCACGCTGGTGATCTCCGGTGGCGAACGGAGTTTCCTTCCGCCACGGCATCTTAGGTCGCTCAGCGAACGACTTCCCGACGGCTCGTTCGAGATCATCGACGCGGGTCATTCGGTTCACCGCGATCAGAGCTCGCGGTTCGTGCGTCTGGCAGGCGACTTCCTCTCGGCGGAAACATGAACGGCGGGGACATGACGGAAACAGATGCCGCGACGAGCGGGTCAGCGCTGCCCCCGGTCGAGGAGATCCTCGAGACCGCGCGGGTCGTCGCGTTGCCGATGCGGACACGGTTCCGAGGTATCACCCGCCGCGAGGCGCTGATCTTTCGCGGACCGGCGGGATGGGGCGAGTTCGGTCCGTTCGTCGAGTACGACGACGAGGAGTCGGCGGCGTGGCTGGCGGCAGGCATCGAAGCCGCCTACCTCGGACCTCCTGCCGAACGACGAGATTCCGTCCCGGTGAATGCGACCGTGCCTGCTGTCGCAGCCGATCAGGTCGCCGATATTCTCGCGCGCTATCCGGGAGCGACGACAGCCAAGGTGAAGGTGGCCGAGCCCGGGCAGTCGCTGTCCGACGACGTCGACCGTGTTGCGGCCGCTCGCGCCGTGATACCTCGGGTCCGGATCGACGCCAACGGTAAGTGGTCTGTCGAGCAGGCGATCTCGTCGATCCGTGCGATCGGCGAGGTCGAGTACGCGGAACAGCCGTGCGCGACCGTCGACGAGTTGGCCCAGGTTCGTCGGGCTGTCGACGTGCCGATTGCCGCGGACGAGTCGATCCGGAAAGCCACCGACCCGATGCGGGTCGTCGCCGCGGACGCGGCCGACGTCGCGGTGCTCAAGGTGGCACCGCTCGGTGGCATGCGTGCGGTACTGCGGTTGGCCGACCAGATCGGTCTGCCCGTCGTGGTGTCGAGCGCCCTCGACACCGCGGTGGGGATGGCCGCGGGCGTGGCTGCCGCTGCGGCGCTCGACCGTCTCGACCTCGCGTGCGGGCTCGGCACAGGCTCGCTGTTCACCGTCGACGTCGCAGACCCGTTCCTGCCCGAACACGGCGTCGTCGCCCCGCGATGGTGTGGCCCCGACGTCGAACTCTCATCCGATGCCGCCGCCGATCCCGAGCGGGCAGCGTGGTGGCACGACCGTCTGCGCCGGTGTCACGACGTGCTGCGTCGACGCGGCGTCGAGCCGGACTTCGCGAAACCATAGAGACATTTGGGCCGATCTGTTCCAATGAGGTGAGAGCTGCATCACATCGGTAGTGCGCTCACTGAGGGTGCGGGCCGGTTGTGCAGCTGGTCCACCTGCTCTGATCCACCTGGACGGAAGGCTGCGACATGACGATCATCGCTCCGGCGCCTGCGGGAAGTGGACTGCGCGCGGTCCCGTGCGCCGACCGCAACGGGATGCTCGAGGTGCTGTCGATGCGCCGCGACCCGTTCGGCTACTCGGCTGCGCGTCGCGCGACATACGGCCCGATCTACGGGATCAACGCACTCGGGCTGAGGGTGGTGGTCGCATCCGGGGCCGACGCCGCCGACGAGATCCTGCGCAACCGCGACCGTGCCTTCGCCAACGGACCCGCCTGGAGTTACTTCATCGGTCCGTTCTTCAATCGCGGTCTGATGCTGCTCGACTTCGACGAACACCGTCACCACCGGCTGCTCATGCAGCAGGTCTTCTCCAACACGGCACTCAAGGGTTACATGCAGGAGATGTCACCCATGATCCTCGATCGCATGCAGCGGTTCCCCACGGGAAAGGTGCTGTTGGCCAACGAGTTCAAAGCACTGACGCTCGACGTCGCGCTCGAGGTGTTCCTCGGCGTCGAACTGCCTCGCGACGAGGCAGACCGTCTCAACACGGCGTTCATCGAGACGGTTCGCGCAGGAGTTGCGTTGGTGCGCAAACCCGTTCCCGGTGGACGTTGGCGGAAGGGGCTGCGATCGCGTCGAGTCCTCGAAGAATTCTTCTCGTCGGCTATCGCTGACAAACGGGCACGGGAGACCCCCGACCTGTTCTCGGTGCTGTGCCACGCCGAAACCGAAGAGGGGCAACGTTTCACCGACGACGACGTGGTCAATCACATGATCTTCGTGCTGATGGCCGCACACGACACCTCGACTATCACCATGACGCAGATGGCATACCACCTGGCCCGTCACCCTGAGTGGCAACAGCGTGCGCGCGACGAATCAGATGGGCTGCCAAGTGAACTCGGATACGACGATCTCGGCTCGCTGAGTATTCTCGACCTCGTGATGAAGGAGTCGTTGCGGCTGTGTCCGCCCGTGCCGTCCCAGCCGCGCGCGGCGATCGCCGACACCCGCATCGGTGACTTCTTCATCCCTGAGGGCACGATGGTCTCGATCTCGCAGCTGACCAATCATCGCGACCCTGAGATCTATTCGGAGCCTGACCGATTCGACCCCGAGCGGTTCGCGCCCGACCGTGCTGAGGACAAACAGCACCGTATGGCGTGGGCGCCCTTCGGCGGCGGCGTGCACAAGTGTATCGGCCTGTACTTCGGGCAGATGGAGATCAAGACGATCATGCATCAACTGCTGCGCGGCTACGAGTGGTCGGTGCCCGCCGACTATCGAATGCCGATGGATTACAGCGCATTACCGGTTCCCAAGGACCGGCTCCCCGTCACGCTGTGGCGGCGATGACCGCTCGGCGGGCAGCCGAACGTTCTGCTGGCGCGGCACACGCTGGGGAGTCGGGGGAGCCGCCTCGCGACGGCCGACAGCGCAAGCGTCGCAACACCCGCAGTCCCGCGGATCAGGAAGCGGCGATCCTCGCCGCCGCGGCCGACGAGTTCACGGTTGCCGGGATAGCGCAGGCGAACGTCGATGCGGTGGCTTCACGCGCCGGGGTCAGCAGAAGCACGCTGTATCGCCGGTTCCCGAACAAAGACGCTCTGCTGCTCGCGGTCGCGGCCGACCGGTACGAGCGGGGTATGCGCGCACTCGACGCCGCGGTGGCCGGACTCGGGCCGTCCGACGCCGTCGTCGAGGCGTTCTATCGTGGCGCCCAGATGATCTCCGACGATCCGCTGCTCAACCGGTTGATTCTCGCCGATCACGGCGTGAAGCGACTCACCGCCGAACTCGGTGCGCTCTTCGTCGAGGTCGCCACGGCGCGCATCGCCGCTGTGCTGCGTGACGCGGGCGCACAGATGCCCGCCGACGATCTCACTCAGGCCGTGGAAATTCATGTGCGACTGGTCATCTCGTATCTGGAAATGCCGTCGTCGGACGATTCGCGGCGCGAGCCGAGCAGTGTGCGTCACTTCGCGGCGACGTTCCTCGCTCCGATGATCTGGTGAGAGTGCGTTCCCACACCCTAGGGTGGATGCGAAGTCGCGTCGGTGGGATCAATGAACGAGCAAGTGCGCCGGCGGCGTGGCTCCTCACGCGCAGTACGAGACAGGGAGGGCGTGCGTCATGACGCGGCGCGCAGGTTCGGGTTCGTCGACGGAACGTGTATCCGTCGACGGGTCCGTGGCGAGCGATCAGACGCTCCTCGAGAACGAGCGCGGTGCGCGGGCGGAGTTGCGCAGCGCGCTCGATGACCTGCTCAACGCCGAGGTCGACGCGGGGATACGGCCCGGTGCGCGCCGGATCTGGTGGGTGCTCGTCGGGCTGGTGGTGATCGGTGCCGTCGTCGCGGCGGGCGTCGGAGTGGCCGCGTGGGTGCGAGCGGCGCATGCCTACACCGACGACGACTATCGGCACACCGCCACCGAGGTGGCGTCGCTGCTGCTGTCGGCCGATCCTGCCGACCCCGCCCGTGCACGGCGCATCCTCGACCGCGCCACGGGAGGATTCCACGACGAATTCGCCCAATCGGCGAGCAGTTACACCGAGTACGTGCGACGCACCGGAACCGTCGGAGATGCGACGGTCGACGCGTCGGGGGTCTCGGCGCGCGCCGGCGACGACGCGACGGTCCTCGTCGCGGCCGCAGTCAGCTATCGCGGTCAGCAGCAGACGCCGGTGCGTGAGTTCCGGTTGACGATGCTGGTCGTGCCCGACGACGGGGCGCTCAAGGTGAGCGCCGTCAAGTACCTGCCATGAGTGCTGGGAAGATGAATGCTGGGGACATGAGCGCTGGGGACATGAGCGCTGGGGACATGAGCGCTGGGGAAACGAGCTCAGCGGATTCTCGGGAGCCCACGAGTGAGGCTCGCCGACAACGGATTATCGGCACACGAATCATCGGAAGCCGCTGTGCCGTCGTCCTCGTGCTGTGTGCCGCGCTCCTCCTCGCCGCGGTGGCGGCGGGCGTCGTGGTGTCATCGCGCGCGGTGGCACACAATAGTGCTGTCGAGCAGGCGCGCACCGAGTTGCGTGAGCAGGCGGGGTCGACGGTCGCCGCGGTCTTCACCGTGCACTCGGCGACATGGCAGACCGACCGCGCCCGCGCCCGCAGTCTCGTCGCGGGCGACTTCGCAAAGGGCTTTGCCGCGCAACTCGGTCGCGCACCCGACGGCGGCGTGACGGCCGTCGAATGGCGACCCGGCGACGTCGCAGTGTCCAGTGCGCAGACAGACAGCGGAACGGTGCTGATGACCGCGACGGTCACCACGACTCGCGCAGACGCCGCTCCGGTCATCGAGAAGCGCACGGTGAGTGCATCATTCGCCGAGATCGACGGTCGCTGGCTCGTGACCGGAGTCGAGGTGCTCGCGTGAGTGACATCGGGAAGCCCGAGAAGGTGAGCTCGGACGAGCCGGAATCGTCGGAGAACGAGCGTGTTCTGGCGGCTGCCGCTCGGGTCGACGAGGCCACTCGGACGGCGCGACGCGCGCGGATCGCAGCGGCAGATGCGCTACGCGCGCGTGCCCGTCGCCGATCTCACGCGCTGCGCATCGGGTTGGCCTGTGCCGCAGTGCTCGTCGTCTGCGGCCTGGTCGCGATCATCGTGCTCGCAGTGGTCGATCACCGGCAGGACGAACGCGCAGCCGGGCAGCGTGCCGCGCTGACCGCCGCACGCGGCGCGGTGACGGCGATGCTCACCGCTACGCCGAAGGACGCAGCCGGGTACGCCGACCGGATCATCGCGAACAGCACCGGCGCAGAGCATGATCGGCTCAGCAAGGCACGTGACGCACTCGTCGCCGCGGTCTCCTCCGCCGAGACCGGGATGTCGGGGCGGGTGATCGCGGCGGGATTGATCAGCGACCCGACGTCGACGTCGGACGGGGCGCGTGCCGACGCGCTCGTCACCGCGCAGGCCTCCGATCCCGCTCTGCTCGGCGCCGACTCGGACACCGATGTGCTCACGGTGCGCCTGTCGCTGCAACGCGTCGACGGGACGTGGAAGACCGCAGAGGTGGTGGTGGTGAAATGAGAGCTGATGCCGACATGAGACCGCTGGTCGACCACCACAGGCTGCCGCGTCGCGCGCGCAGAGCGCTACTCGCGGCGTCGCTGATTGTCGTCGTTGCGTTGGTTGTCGCGGCGGTGTCGTGGACCCGTGCGTACACCGACAGACCATCACCGGACGACGCAACGCGCTCGGCGCTGCTGACGGCCACCGAACGGATCGTCGAACAAACGTTGCGTGTGGCGCCGAATGCGTCGGAGAAGCAACGAGACACGGTGGCCGCCGGGCTGACCGATCCGCTCGCAACCCGCTACGCACTCCATGGTCCCGACGCAGTATTGCCCGGCACGGTTGCGGGCAGGCTGACCGTGGGGGCCGACGTCGTCGACGCGGGTGTTGCGTCGTACACCACGTCGGCCGCGCGCGTCCTGGTCTTCATCGATGAGACGCTCGGGAACTCGGCAGGCTCGAGCGACGAGAATTCGCCGACCAGAACCCCTATTGCTCGATGGGCGCACATGCGTAATGTCGACGGGAACTGGTTACTGGCCGACCTCACACCCGTCGGGGACATCACGCGCTGATGCAGAGGCATCGCTCGGACGCGAGACATCGCTTTCGCCGACGCCTGATCGAGGAGTGCGATCGTGCCGAACGAGAGGATCTCATGAGCGCAACAGCGGGTGTCGTGATCGTCGGGGCGGGACTCGGAGCGATCCGCGTGGCCGAAAACCTCCGCGCCGATGGGTACGACAAGCCGATCACGCTGATCGGGGCCGAACCGCATCCGCCGTATGATCGTCCGCCGCTGTCGAAGTCGGTGCTGCTGGGCAAGGACGACCGCGTCGACCTCAAACCGGCTGCCTTCTATACCGATTCGGATATCACGCTGCGTCTGGGTACCACCGTCGGCTCCGTCGACACCGACGCGAAGACGGTGTCCGTGGTCGACGAGGCGGGTGAGCGCAGCGTCGTCGAATACGACACGTTGGTGCTGGCGACCGGTCTGCGGCCCCGTGCGTTCCCGGGCACCGATGCGATGTCGGGTGTGCACACACTGCGTACGTTCGCCGATGCTCTCGCGGT
>NZ_LZMO01000155.1:0-703 GCF_001665715.1 Gordonia sp. 852002-10350_SCH5691597 | reverse complement strand
GTATAAGAGACAGCGGTCACGAAACTCGAATCCCCCTTGCCGCGAACGTGTTTCCACTTGTGCTCGTCGACCTGACACCGATCGTGGACGGTACCGGGCCGGCACGCTTGCTGGACATGGTCGCCGGCCGCTCCAAGGCGGCGTTGAAGGATTGGCTGACCGCACGCGATCCTGCATTTCGTGACCGGATCAAGGTGGTGACGATGGACGGCTTCGAGCTTGTCAAGATGTTTGTGTAAGAACGTGACTCCTGATTTTTGTGTGCTTGCTGTTGCGGTCTAGGTGAGGTGGGGTTCGATGCGGTCGGGGTAGGCCAGGGCGAGTTGGCCGAGGGCCTGTTTCCAGTTCGTCACGACCTGTCCCTCGACGAGTCGTCCGGGGGCTTTGCGGGTGGCGGCGGGCTTGCCGCGTTCCTTCTCGCGTTGCCGGGCGCGTTTGTCCTCGATGTCGCAGATCGCCAGCCACAGCAGCTTGCGGACCGCGACGTCATTCGGGAAATGGCCGCGGTTCTTGATGACCTTACGTAACTGATAGTTCAGCGACTCGATCGAGTTCGTGGTGTAAATGACCTTGCGCAGTTCGGGTGGGAACGCCAAGAAGGGGATGAAACGGTCCCACGCCCGGTCGAAAGCCTGTGCTGCACTGGGGTATTTGACACCCAACTCCGAGTCGCGGAAGGCCTCCCACTCGAGGCGGGCGACCT
>NZ_LZMO01000154.1:0-849 GCF_001665715.1 Gordonia sp. 852002-10350_SCH5691597 | reverse complement strand
CGGGCCCGCCCCCCGCCCCCCCCGCCCCCCCGCCTCCCCCCCCCCGCCCCCCCCCCCCCCCCCGCCCCCGCGCCCCCCCCCCCCCCCCGCCCCCCCCCCCCCCCCCCCCCCCCCCCCCCGCCCCCCCCCCCCCCCCCCCCCCCCCCGGACCGCTTAGAATCGCAGACCAGAACGCGTAAGGCGTCTGTGTGTGCGAGAGGGGGACGGCGTGGCCGATCGGCCGCAATTTCTGAAGAAGATCATCGACTGGTTGCGCGCCGGGTATCCCGACGGCGTACCCACCGATGACTACATCCCCCTCGTCGCACTCCTGCGTCGACAACTCAGTGAGGACGAAGTCGACGAGGTCTCTGGCGAGCTCATCCGCGAGTCGGCGCCGCCGCCCGAGCCGATCTCCAAGATCGACGCCGGGGTGAAGATCTCCAAGGTCACCCATGAGCTCCCCCACGAGGCCGACATCGAACGCGTCCGCACCTACCTCGAGTCACGCGGCTGGCCGTTCGACGACCACCCCCTCGACCCGCCACCGTCCGACGGCGCCGAGCCGGAGTAGTTTTGCTGCGGTGACCCGCATCCTGCGACCACTCCCCCTGCCTGCCGACTCGACGGTCCTCGACCTCCGCGACACCCTGCTCGCGATGGTCACTCCCCAACCGCCGCTCAGGCCCGCCTCGCTGGTCGAGCCCCAACCGCTGGTCGAGCCCCAACCGCTGGTCGAGCCCCAACCGCTGGTCGAGCTTGTCGAGACCACGCCCCCCATTCCGCTGGTCGAGCCCCAACCGCTGGTCGAGCTTGTCGAGACCACCGCTGGTCGAGCTCCAACCGCTGGTCGAGCTTGTCGAGACCACT
>NZ_LZMO01000153.1:0-11812 GCF_001665715.1 Gordonia sp. 852002-10350_SCH5691597 | reverse complement strand
GTCTGCGCGCGCGCGCAGCGATCTGGGAGCACTGTCGACGCGGCCGGCCGCGATCGACGACGCCGGTGCGATCGGGCGCATCGCCGGACAGCAGGTGTGGTCCGATGCCCAGACGTCCGCTGCGCCCGGCGCCCTCGACGCGGACACCGGTACGCTACTCGTCTGCGACGACACCCGTTCGATCGCAGGACAATCCGTCTTCGCACGCCTGTCCGAAGCTGACGCGAACGCGAAAGAGACGCCGTCGCCCATGCCCGTCGTCGACATCCCGACAACACCGCCGACCGTGACCGAGCAGGGCTACGAAATCGGGGAGGAACATCCGGGTATCCACGAGTCGGACGCGCTGTTCGAGGCCCGCGCCGCACTGGAATTGGGAGCTCTCGAGCTCACGTTCGGTCGCATGACGAATGGACAGTTGGCCGGATACCGACTGCTTGCCGAAGCCACAGTGCCCTTCGTCGACGGCGAAAAGTTCGTCGACGCAGCCGAATACACCGAGACCAACGCCGCGTTCCACGACTACCTGTTCGGCCTCACGGGAAACGATCACCTGCTCGCCGCCTACTCGGCCCTCGGTGTGAAAGGTCGAATGGGTGAGGTCTTACGCAACGCCACGTGGTGCCACCCGCTGTGCGCACAGGACCATCTCGACATCGTCGAGGCGTTCACTTCCGGTGACCGCAACCGTGCACGCAGTCTGATCTCCGCGCACGCCGATCGATCAAAGCAGACGATGCGTCGCGCCATGGCTGACGAACTGACGCGCCGTCGACCCCGTTTCGTCAGTCCCGGCCGATTCGCAGGCAAGGTCGTCGTCGTGACCGGCGCCGCTCAGGGCATCGGCGAGCACACCGCACGACGCATCGGGGCCGAGGGAGGCGCGCTGGTGTGCGCCGACCGTGCCGAGGTCGTCCACGACGTCGCGTCGTCCCTGGAAGACGACGGGGTGCGCGCGGTTGGTGCCGTCGCCGACATGGAGACCTACGACGGCGCACGTGCCGCGATCAGCTGCGCGATCGGCACTTTCGGACGCGTCGACGTGTTGATCAACAACGTCGGCGGTGCCATCAATTTCAAACCGTTCACGGAGTTCGACGACGCCGAAATCCGCGCCGAGATCGACCGCTCACTGATGACGACGCTGTTCGCCTGCCGGGCCGCGCTGCCGCCGATGGTCGAGGCCGGACAGGGAGTCATCGTGAACGTGTCGTCCGCTGCCACCCGAGGGATACACCGCATCCCCTACTCCGCTGCCAAGGGCGGCGTCAATGCGATCACGGCATCACTGGCGATGGAGTACGCCGAGTACGGAATCCGCGTGACCGCAACAGCTCCCGGCGGAACACAGGCGCCACCACGACGGATATCGCGCGGTACACCGCAACCCCGCAACGACGTCGAGCAGCGGTGGTTCGACGCCCATATCGAACAGACCGAGGAGTCGTCGCTGATGAAGCGGTACGGCACGCTCGACGAACAGGTCGCCGCGATCTGCTTCCTCGCGTCCGACGAGGCGTCGTACATCACCGGTTCCGTACTCCCCGTTGCGGGCGGTGACCAGGGGTAGACATCGACGTTCCGCCATGGCGGCCGCAGCGTCGCGAATAGGATGAACCGGTGATCATCGAGGCCAGGTGTGTCGGCCGTGATCGGGAGATCGCCGCCATCCTCGACCGTGCCGCGGCGTCGGCCGACTCGGTTGACGGTCGACGCCGCGTGGTCGTGCTCGGTGCCGCGGGAACGGGAAACAGCACGGTCCTGCGCGAAACGCTCAGGCGCGCTGCGGAGCAAGGGCTGTCTCTACGGATCGTCGACGACGCTGACCTGCTCAGCGGCGACGAGTTGGCGACTGCGATGAGCGGCGACACCGACGGGTTTGTCGCGCTCGCTGCGACCACCCGCACACCCGCAATCGACGCGCTCCTCGCCGATACGTTGCAGCTCAACGGAATCGATCGTGCAGCTGTCGACATTCTCGCGTCGGCGCGTGGGCTTGCCATCCATCCGAGCGTGGTCGACAGTCTCCTCGCACATACAGCGGGAAATCCACGAGCGATGCTTGCACTGTTCGACGAGTTACCCAGTGCCGCATGGACTCAGGCCGATGTCGCCCTCCCCGCACCTCGGAAAGTCCGAGACGATGTCGCGCGGGTTCTCGCAGAACAGCACGACGACACAAGGCGTCTCGTCGAGGCCGTCTGCATCCTCGACGATTCGGAACCGATGGGTACCGCATTGGAGTTGGCCGACTGCGCCGATCCGCTCTCGGCGATCGACAACGCACTCAACAGTGGACTCCTCGTCGCACCGTTCGCACTCACGCCCTCCACCACACGCCCTCGACCCGCAGATCCCATGACCCGTGCCGCGGTGGTCGAGCTGATGGGGCTGCGCGGCGTCGCCGACATGCACCGTCGCGCTGCGGAATTGACGTCCGATCCCGCACAGCAGCTTGGTCATCGAATCGCCGCGACGCCCGCCGCAGACCCTGCACTGGCAGATGACGTCGCCTCGATGGCCGAATCCCTCGGTACCGACGGCGCATGGGCGCAGGCGGCCGAACTCTTCCGCCACGCAGGACGATTGACTTCCGACCCGATCCTGCGTGACGAACGGATCACGCTGTCGGTCGACGCACTGCTCGCCGCAGGCGACTGCATCGCAGCGGGTTCCCTCGTCCCGTCGGTGGAGATTCTTCGCGAGACGCCGCTTCGTGACGCCACTCTCGCGTATCTGGCCATCCTGCGTGGCCGCTCCACCGAAGCACAGGTCCGGCTCGAGCGTGCATGGAGCATCGTCAACCTCGAGCGCGAGCCAGAGGTCGCGGCGGTGATAGCACAACGGTGGGTCCTCCACGACCTGGTACGTTGCCGCGGAACAGAACTCGTCGAATGGTCGGACAGAGCCATCTCGATGGCAGGCGACACATCACCCGCGGGGATTGAGGCCGCGAGCATCCGCGGGCTGGGGCTTGCCTGGTCGGGACGACCTGACCTGGCGCTCGCCTCCTACGAGTCGCTCTCCGCGCATGTGCGGTTCGGAGCGCAGGCACAGCGGGTCACGATGGGCCACGGTTGGCTGAGGTTAGGGCTCGGCGACGTCGTCACCGCACGAAGCCTCCTGGAAAGCGCAGTGTCGATGGCAGCGCTCGGCGGATCCACCCGGATCTCACTGTGGTCTCACGGTTGGCTTGCGCGCGTGCACTTTTCCACCGGGGATTGGGATTCCGCGCTGCGCGTCGTCGAGGAAGGTAGGCGTCTTTCCAGGACGAGCGGCATACATCTGGTCACCGGATTGCTCACGTGGACTGCCGCACAGATTCATTCGCTTCGCGGAGACTGGCAGTCAGCGGACGCCGACCTCAACGAGGCGACAGCGCTCGCGGGCGACTACGAGATCATCCGCGTTCCTCAGATGCTGACCAGGGCGCATCTCGCCGAAGCCAAGGCCGACTACGCCGGTGTGATCCGCGCACTCGAGCCGTTGCGACAGTTGGCAGCCCACACGCCTGCACTCGTCGAGCCCGGCTGGTGGCCGTGGGTCGACGTGCTTGCAAATGCGTTGGTGCTCAGCGGTCGTCACGACGCCGCAGACGATTTGCTCACTCCACACGAGACACTCGCGGCGCAGCGTGGTCACCATCCGGCACAAGCCCGCTTGGGCTATGCACGGGGCCGCTACCTCGGCGCCATCGGCGACATCCACGGAGCGCGAGCCGCTTTCGAGGAGGCACTTCGGCTTGTCGAAGGTCTTCCCCTGCGTTACGACTCCGCGCGAATCAACTTCGCATACGGCCAGACCCTGCGCCGCTCCGGCAAGCGACGGGAGGCCGACACCGTGATGGGAACCGCTCGCGAGATCTTCGCGTCGCTCGGCGCCGTCACATACGTCGAGCGGTGCGACCGCGAGTTGAAGGCCGGCGGGCTCCACACCTCCCGCACCGACAGCAGCGACGTCGTACTCACTCCGCAGGAGGAGTCGGTGGCAGCACTGGTCGCGCGCGGGTTGTCGAATCGGGAAGTCGCTGCCGAGCTCTACATCTCACCAAAGACCGTGCAGTATCACCTCACCCGCACCTACGCGAAACTCGGCATCCGATCCCGCGCCGAGCTTGCCGCGCTGAGGCGGTAGGCGCGGCGCGGCGCCGGGCGCGGCGTGCAGAAAGTAGGGGAAAGAACCCTTCCCCCAGATCCCGACGCCTCCCCGCGAAACAACACGCGGAAACGCCCGAAACCCGCGGAAGAGTTTGGGGTCGCGTCCGCACCCCGCGCGCAGAAAGTAGGGGAAGGAAACTTTCCCCTAGCTCCATAGCCTTCCCCGCGAAACAACACGCGGAAACACCCAAAACCCGCGGAAGAGCACGCAGCCCCAGACCCCGGACCTCGACCTCCCGAAGAATCTACGCCGACGTCGACGCCCGCAGCGGCGCGCCGGTCTTCGCTTCGACGTCGGAGAATTCGACGCCGGGCGCGAGCTCGACGACGTCGAATCCCTCTGCCGCAACGTCGAATACGCCCAGATCGGTGATGACCCGGCTCACCACGGAGCGGCCGGTCAGCGGAAGTGAGCATGCGGCGACGAGCTTCGGGTCGCCCTTCTTGGTGACGTGTTCCATGAGCACAATGACCTGGCCGGCGCCGTTGACGAGGTCCATCGCGCCGCCGATGCCCTTGACCATCGCGCCGGGGACCATCCAGTTGGCCAGGTCGCCGTTCATCGCGACCTGCATGCCGCCGAGTACTGTGACATCGACATGACCGCCGCGGATCATTGCGAAGCTGGTGGCCGAATCGAAGAACGACGCGCCCGGCAGCGTCGATACGGTTTGTTTGCCCGCGTTGATGAGATCCGGATCGACGTCCTCGTCGTAGGGAAACGGGCCGACGCCGAGGATGCCGTTCTCTGCGTGCAGCGTGATCCCCGAGTCGTCGGGCATCTGGTCGGGAATCAGCGTCGGAAGTCCGATGCCGAGGTTGACGTAGTCGCCGGGTCTCAGCTCTTGTGCTGCGCGCGCGGCCATTTCGTTACGAGTCCAGGTCATGATGCCACCTCTGCTGCGCCGACTGCCACGGGATGCGGCCGGGTTGTCCGATGTTCGATTCCCTTGTCCTCCGCCTGCTGCGGCGTCAGTTCGACGACCCGCTGCACAAAGATTCCGGGCAGGTGTACCTCGTCGGGGTCGAGTTCACCGACTTCGACGACGCGCTCTGCCTCGACGATCGTGATGCGTCCGGCCATCGCGGCAGGTGGATTGAAATTCCGTGCGGCAGCGTGGAAACAGCAGTTGCCCGCAGTGTCGACGACGGCCGCGCGGATCAGTGCGTAGTCGGTGACGATCGATTCCTCGAGCACCATCTGCCGCCCGTGGAATGTCCGCACCTCCTTCGGAGCCGACGCGAGTGCGACCGAGCCGTCGGAGTTGTATCGCCACGGCAGACCGCCCTCCTCGACGGGAGTGCCCACCCCGGTCGGCGTGTAGAAGGCGCCGATTCCGCTGCCGCCGGCCCGCATTCGCTCGGCGAGCGTGCCCTGCGGTGTGAGTTCGACGGTCACCTCGCCCGCGAGGAACTGGCGGCCGAACTCCTTGTTCTCGCCGATGTACGACGCGATCACCTTGTCGATGCGCCGCGCCTCGAGCAGCAGGCCCAATCCCGCACCGTCGACGCCGCAGTTGTTGGACACGATGGTCAGTCCACTCGCTCCCTGCGTCAGCAGGGCGTCGATGAGGAACTTGGGAATGCCGGAGAGTCCGAAACCTCCGACTGCGAGGCTTGCGCCGTCGGGGATGTCGGCGACGGCGCTGACCGCCGACTCGGCCACTTTGCTGTGCCGTGCAGACGAATTGACGTTGGTCATGAGTGCTCCAGATGCTCGAGGAGGAGAGGTGTGATCTCTTGTGGCTGTTGCGCATTGGCGAGGTGGGCCGCGTGTCCGACGACTTCCAGCCGACCGTCGGGCACCGCGTCGACGATCTCGACGAGACGATCGGGCGGCGTCGCGGGATCATCGGTGCCTGCGATCGCGAGCGTCGACGCCTTGATGGCCCCGAGTTCGGCGCGCACATCCGCGGTGGCGAGCGCCTCGCAGCAGGCTGCGTATCCCTCCGCCGGGGTGCCGGCGATCATCGCGCGATACCACGCGACCGTGTCCATATTACGTTCGTCGGCAAGGTATTCCGCGGTGAACCAACGTGTGAGAATCGCATCGGCGATCGCCCTCGTACCGTCGGCGCGCACTGTGGCCGCACGATCGAGCCATGGCTGCGGAGGCGCGAAACATGCTGCGGTGCACAGGAGCGCAAGAGCGTCGACCCGCTCGGGGTTGCGAATCGCCACCCGCATCGCGGTCAGTCCGCCGAGGGAGAGTCCGACGACGTGGGCCGATGCGATGTCGAATCGATCGAGCACACCGACGAGGTCGTCGGCGAGGTCGTCGATCGTGTAGGGACCCACGGGCACCGGCGAATCACCATGTCCGCGAGTGTCATAGCGCACCACTCGGAACCGTTGCTCGAGCGCCGGGAGTTGCGCGTCCCACATTCGATGAGTGGAGCCAAGGGAATTCGACAGCACCACGAACGGCGCATCGGGGCGGCCTGTGACGTGCGCACTGACCTCGACCGCGCTCATCGGGTTGCCTCGAAGATCGCAGCGATCCCCTGTCCGCCACCGATGCACATGGTCTCGAGAACGTACCGAGCGTCACGACGGCGCGCCTCGTACGCGGCGGTCGCAAGGATTCGACCTCCCGTTGCACCGATGGGATGTCCGAGCGAGATGCCGGATCCGTTGGGGTTCAGGCGATCATCCTCGGCGTCGACCTTCCACTCAGCGAGCACCGCGAGTACCTGGGCGGCGAATGCCTCATTCAGTTCGATGAGGTCGATGTCGTCGAGGGTGAGGTCGGCGCGGTCGAGCGCTGCTGCGGTGGCGCCGACGGGTCCGAGACCCATTGTCTCCGGGGCACATCCGCTGACCGCCCAGGATCGCAGGCTGAGCATCGGATCGAGGCCTCGACGTTCCGCTTCTGACCGTGTCGTGACAATGCACATCGCTGCGCCGTCGTTCTGACCCGAGGCGTTTCCTGCGGTGACCGTGGACTCAGCGTCGATGCGCTGGCGCACCGGGCGAAGTCCTGCAAGCGATTCCACGCTTGCGTCCGCGCGGGGATGTTCATCGCGATCGACGATCGTATCCGGTTTGCCGCGTCGACCTGGCACGGTGACGGCGACGAGTTCGTCGTCGAATCGTCCCTCCCGTTGGGCGGCGACGGCCCGATGATGCGATCGGACGGCCAACTCATCCTGCTCGTCGCGTCCGATCCGGTACTCACGACGCAGGTTCTCCGCGGTCTCGATCATTCCGCCAGGTACCGGATGCGACTCGCCCCCAGCCGTCAGACGCCCGCGTTCGAGCCGGTCCATCGGTTCGACGCCGCCTGCGCGGACGCCGGTGCGTAGTCCGAGCGCGTAGTGCTCGACGTTCGACATCGATTCCGCACCACCGGCGATCACCAGGTTCGCCCCTCCGGTCGCGACCTGCGCCGCACCGTTGAGTATCGCCTGCAATCCCGAGCCGCAGCGTCGGTCGACCTGCATGCCCGGCACCCCGACTCCCAACCCTGCGTCGAGTGCGGCGATCCTGCCCAGTGCCGGGGCCTCGCCGTTGGAGTAGCCCTGCCCGAGGATCACATCGTCGATGTTGCCCTCGCCCAGACCGGTCCGCGTCGTGAGTTCGCGCAGTAGCTCTGTCGCGAGGTCGGCGACCGACAGCGGCGCGAAGACACCTCCCATGCGTCCGACCGGGGTGCGCAGCGGGGAGCAGATCACGACATCTGTGGGGGCGTTCATGGATTCAACCCTAGGAACTGGCAGCGATATTGAGAAGTATCCATTTGGGATCTATTAAGATTTCAGGAATATTAATAACGCCAGAGATATCCATACTGAGGGGAGCCCCGATGGAGCTGCGCCACCTTCGCTACTTCCGCGCGGTCGCGGAGGAGCTGCACTTCGGGCGCGCCGCCGAGCGACTGCACATCGCGCAGCCGCCGCTGTCTCAACAGATCCGTCAGCTCGAGAACGAGCTGGGCTTCCCGCTCCTCATCCGCACCACCCGCACCGTGGAACTCACGCCTGCCGGGCAGGCATATCTCGAACGGACTGTCGCCATCCTCGACGCCGTCGACCATGCGGGAACGCACGCCCGACGAATCGCCGAGGGCACACAGGGTCGCCTTGCCATCGGGTGCGTCGGATCGGCGACCTATTCGCTGCTCCCCCGCTTCGTCCGGGCGCTTCGCGAAGAGCTCCCCGACGTCGACGTCAGTGTGCGCGGCGAGATGCTCGCGCCCGCACAGATCGCGGCGCTGCTGGCGGGCGACATCGACCTCGCCCTGCTGCGTCCACCGATCACCGCACCCGAGGTCACTGTCACCCCGGTACGGCGCGACCGGTTGCTGGTGGCGCTTCCCGACAGTCACACACAGGCACACCAGCAGCACGTGGCGCTCGCCGATCTACACGACGACGATTTCATCTCCCATGCGGGACAGGGACGTTCGGTGATGCACACCCAACTGGCCGCACTGTGTGCCGCCGCTGGGTTCGTCCCGCAGATCCGACACGAGGTACAGGAGACCTCGACGCTCGTCACGCTTGTGGCAGCGGGCCTCGGCGTCGCCGTCGTGCCCGAGCCGACCGCCGCTCTGGGAATCGCAGGCGTCCGCTACCTACCGATGACGCCCGACGCCGACCCCGTCGATCTTGCGGCGGCCCGACTCGTCACCGCCGACGCCCCGATCGTCGAACGAGCGCTGGACGTCCTCCACGACGTCGCCCACGATCAGTCGGTGTTGCCGAACTGACGGACGTCAGCGGCCGGCCGCCTGCACCCGGGCGCGGATCGCGTCGACGAACACCGTCTGGATGTCGCCGGCGGTTTTGGCCACGTACGACGAGCCGCCGGTCGCCTCGGCAATCTGCTTCAGGGCGTCGGTGTCGGCGTCCTCGGAGATTCCGATGGTGAGCACAAGCACTGGCCGCGCGGGATCCTCGAGCTGCTTGAGCCGCGACAGCAACTGCTGGAGGCTGATGCTGTTCGGGTCCTCGTTCTGCCCATCGGTGAGGATGATGACGCTGTTGGAGTAGTTCGGGTCATAGCTGTCCTGAACCTTCTTGAACGCCGCCAGCGTCGTGTCGTAAAGCCCGGTACCACCACCGAGCTCCGACGGCGCCAGCCCTGCCTTCACCGCTGCACTCAGTTCGTCGCGGTGCGTGCCACCGCCCGATGCCTGAGCGTCGAGCCGACGAATCGGCGAGAGTTCTTTCCAGTCCTGTCCCGGTCCGCCCTTGTCGACGCCGAACGCCCACCCGCCGATCTCGGTGTTGTTGGGGAACAGTTTCAGTCCTGTCAGTGACGCGTCGATCGTCAGCTGCGCACGCGTCTCGCCGCCGTCCTTCTCGGCCATGGACCCCGACGTGTCCTCGACGACGAGTGTGCGGATCGGGACGCCGAGCACCTGCCACTGGCGCAGAGCCTTGTCGACCTGTGACGGGTCCTTGAGTTGCAGCACCGTCAAACCCTTGTTGTCACCGGGCTTTCGGAATCCGGCGTCGGTGACCGACGAAGCGCCGTCGCCGGCGGTGAGCGCATCGGCGAGTTCTTTGGCCGCCGCTGTCGCAGTCTCCGCCCGCGACTCCGGTGCGGTGTTGATGAGCGGATAGTCGAGCATTACGGTGCCGTCCTCGGGGATCGACGACTTGAGCTTCGAACCGGGATGCGTTCGCGTGAACAGGGTGAGTTGCTGCTCAGTGGTGACCACCGGCGTCGTCGACGTGTTGGCCAGATTGAGCCGGGTGCCCTCGTTGTCGTTGACCAGGCGGGCGTTGTTCTGTTGGACCGCAAGCACAGTCATCGCTTCGATGAGGTCGTCGTTGGTGAGCTTGCCCGCGTCGACCTCGGCGAGTGCTCCGACGATCGGCGCGTCGCCGGTGCTGGTGTCGATCGGGTTGCCCGCTCGCAGGCCGTCGAGCTTCATCACGTCGACCCAATTCGACAGCTTTCCGACCTGCGTACCCGCCACCACGACGGGTGTGGCGGCGATCGACGGTGAGACGGTGTCGAGTTGGCGACGCACCTGCGTCGTCACCCGCCTCGCCTGCTGCGTCGAGTCGGGCACCCACAGGTCTGGCGCCTTGTCGCCACTGGTCAGGAGGCCGGGGACGTCGGCGCCCGCCACCGCGGTGACGGTGTAGTCGTAGCAGGAATCCGACGACATCTTCGACGTGGCGTCGGCGACCGCATCTCGGATTGCCGGGTCGGCCGCGATGCTGACCGATGTGCGGTCGCCACAGCCTCCGACGATTCCGGACTTCCAGATCGCGATGCCACCGACGATCGCGACGACGACCAGCAGCGCGGCCGCACTCCACAGCCATAGCCCTCGACGACCGCTGCGCGCCTCACGATGCTCGAATCCGAACCCGTCGCCCGAGCCACCCTTGCGCGTTGACCGACTGCCACGCGGCGTTGTCTGACCGCTCGACGCAGCCAGCCCCGCCGCCGCTTGGCGACCCGAAGCGGGCTGCGCTGCTTGGCGCCCCGAGGCAGGCTGGGTTGTCGGAGACGGGGTTGTTGCGGATGGAGTTGTCGGGGACGCGGCCTGTCGGCGCTGCTGCGCGGGCGGGGGCGTCTTGCCTTGTGACGTCTGGCCCTGTGAAGTCTGGCCCTGCGGCCGCGACGCCTGAGGCCGCGGGGTCTGGGGCCGAGGGGTCTGGGGCCGAGGGGTCTGGGATGCAGGAGGCTGGGATCCAGGAACTTGGGGCCGAGGAGCCTGGCGGCCCGGAACTTGTTGTCGGGGTCCCTGTGGAGGCGGTGTCTGTCGGGGCGGCGGCGATTGTCGCGGAGGCGGTGTCTGTCGCGGCGGCGTTGGTCGCGCGCCTGCACGGGTCGGATTGTCGGAGAAGCCGCCGGTGCCACGAGCGGGTGCGCCGGGTTCGCGACGCCGATCATCCCGGTCGCCGCCGAATTCCTGACCGTCAGAACCCTGACCGTCGGAATCGGAGTCGGAATAGTGCCGCCCCATCGTCGTGCGTCCCCCTGGTGTCATCGGCGCTGCGCGCGCCGAGAAGTATGTCTGCGGTCGACTTCGAGAGCTCTACGCAAAGACCTCGCGGAAGGTGTCCAGCGACTTGGTCAGGTCGCCGGAGACTGCCATCGCGGCCGCTTTTCCTGCGGGCCCGATCAGCGGTAGACCACCCAGATCAACAGTGAAGACTACTGACGAGCCGGTCTCGGTGGGCGATATGGCGAGATCCAGTTTCGCCTTGATGCCACCCTTGCCGTTGCCCTTGAGACGAACCTGGCTCGTCGGGTCGTACGTCTCGACGACCCAGTCGAACCGGATGCGCGTGCCTTTGACCTTGACGACGGACGCGACCTTCGTGCCCTTTGCGAGTTCGCCGGGACCGGGTATCGGTGAACGCCAACCGTCGTGCAGAAGCAGCCACTCCGAGTACCGACTCAGATCCGACGCTGCTGACCAGGTATCTTCCGGGGAAAGATCGACCTCGATGGAGCTGCTCGTCTTAGCCATGGTTCGTCAGCCTAGCGTTACCACCGCCGCGCGTTCGATGCTGGGCCGATTTCTGCGCGGGCACGGTGTGACCATTCGGATCACCGAGGTCGAGGCGTACGCGGGCCCGCTCGATCCGGCCTCGCACGCGTACACACGGACGCCCCGTTCGGAGATCATGTACGGACCGCCGTCGAGGCTGTACGTGTACCGCATCCACGGTCACTTCTGCGCC
>NZ_LZMO01000152.1:0-31628 GCF_001665715.1 Gordonia sp. 852002-10350_SCH5691597 | reverse complement strand
GGCGAGGTACCCCGCCGACCCCATACTCGCAGAACTCGAGATCAAGATCGGCCAGGGCGCGAAACCGGGTGAGGGAGGGCAACTTCCGGCACCCAAGGTCACCGTCGAGATCGCCGCGGCCCGCGGCGGCACTCCGGGCGTCGAACTCGTCTCTCCCTCACCCGGTTTCGCGCCCTGGCCGATCTTGATCTCGAGTTCGGTGAGCATGGGGTCGGCGAGGTACCCCGCCCAGATTCCGAATCTTCCCGACGCGAACTGCTTGATCCTCGACGCACGCAGCGTGCCGTATCTCGAAAAGTGCTCGCCGCCTTCGCCGCTGTTCGACAACGCGCCGACCATGTTGGTGCCGTGGGCAATTGCTTCGTGTGCCTGGGCTACGAGGGCGCCATGACTCATGGCTCCGGACGCGAAGGTTGCGGTGATCTCATGGGCGGGCTGCACATCTGTCAGCCCACGGGGTGTCTCGGCACGACGAAGGTCGAGGACGTCGCGCACGGCGCTCGGGCGTTCCGCCCGGGTCCGCGCGAGGTCGTCGGCGAATGCGCGGTAGGCATCGGTGATGGAGAATGCGTCGATCTCGGCATCGCTGAGCCTGTCGTAGCTGCTCGACGAGTACAACTGCGCGGTCTCGCCGAACGCGTCGTCGAGGTCGCCGAGCGTGAGCAGTCGTAGAAGATCCGTGGCACCGGCCTCGTCGGCGCGAACGGAGTCGACTGTCGCCGTGACGAATTGCAGCTTCTCCGAGGTCATCTGGCCGTAGCCGCGGACAGCCGCGACGCCGAAGGAGTGGCCTGCGCCGTCGGACCGTTCCTTGAAGAGCCCGAGCAGTGGGAGGTCTTTGTCCGACGACGCGGCCGGTGTGGCCATCGCGGCTCGGTGAGCACCCGTGATGGCGTCGACGACGTCGGCAAGCGCGGCTCCACCGGCCGGCGAGCGCATCGTCGGAAACCATTCTGCGAGTATGGGGTCGGAGGTGTCGAGGAAGTTCGGCTCGAAGAACTCGCCACCGATGTAGCTCTCGACGGTGCACAATCCGACGCGGCCCATGGTCTTCATGAGTGACTTCGTGGCTGCCGCAGCCCAGCGAGCGAATCCCGTCGCCGCATCCTGTGGATCACCGGAGCGCGTGGCGCGTCGCGCAACCGAATGTGGATGTGCCGCAGCGGCTCCGAAGCCGAGGATCGCGGCAAGATGATGCGACGACTCGATCTGGCCCGAATCCGCCACTAGGGACACGCGTAGCCGTGTGCCCGAGGCGATCAGGCGCTGGTTGACCGCAGAGACGAGGAAGATCATCGGCAAAGCGGCACGATCGGCCCGGATCGCACGGTCGCTGAGGACCGCGATTCCGCCGGTGGCGGAGGCGAACTCGACAACCTGGGTGCACACTCGCTCCACGGCGTCGACGACCGCGGCGGTGTCGTCGCCTGCCGTATTGGCACCCTCGGCTACCTCCGGCAATGCGAAAGTGGCGTCGAAGACGCGGACGGGGGATTCGTCCTGTGCGAGCAACACGCCGAGTGCGGCAGCGTCGAGAATCGGTGACGGGATGATGATCTGACGGTTCGAATGCGCTGTTGCCGTGGCGATCTCGCTGATCTGGGGTCGGGCGCCGAGCGCAACGCGCAGCGACATCCCGTCCGCTTCACGGATACTGTCCAGCGGTGGGTTGGTGACCTGCGCGAATCGCTGCGAGAAGTAACGGGCGACGCTGGGCTCCCGATTGGTGAGCGCATTGATCGCGTTGCCGAAACCCATTGCGGAGACGCGTTCGACACCGTCGTCGATCATCGGGTCGACGAAGTACCGCAGGCTTTCCTGGTCGAGGTGATACGCGCGGAAGCGTTGATGGTCCGTCAGCGTCGGATCGTCGCAGGGAAGGGTCGGCGAATCGCCGTTCTCGGGACTGCGTGAAGAGTGTTGTGGCGCAAGCGCTGTCAGTTCGACCCGCGCGGCATCCAGGAGTGCCGGGTAGTCGCGTGCCGCGGCGAGCTTCGCGTACGCCTGTTCGGTGGTGTAGCTGCGGTGCTCGCGATGGTCGTAGTAGATCATCCCGCCCGCGGAGACACGCCCACGGGCGATCACGCGCTCCGGTGGGAACGAGATCTGTCCCGCCTCAGAGAACGCGCACAGGTAGTCGGCGGTCTCGACGGTGCGCAGGGGGCGTAGTCCGAGTCGGTCCAGGCGTGCGCCGATGACAGTGCCGTCGCCGAACACCACGGCCGCCGGGCCATCGTTCTTCTCCTCGTAGAGAGAGAGAAGTACTCGAACATCGCCCGAACCTCGGGGGCGAGTGTCGTGTCGTTCTCCCAGGCGGGCGGCATCATCGACACGATCGCGGTGACGAGGTCGACGCGCTCGGACACGACACGCGCGGCGACGGTCTGGTCGAGTCTGCTGGAATCGGATTGGCCCGGCGGTCGCGAGATGGTCTTCCCGGATGCCGCGGCCGCGGTGACCTGCGCGATGCGGTTCTTCTTGTCGGTGTTGAGCTCGCCATTGTGTGCGAGGAGCCGGAATGGCTGGGCCATCGTGGGATGCGGGTCGGTGTTGGTGGAGAAGCGCGTGTGGAAATACAGCGTGTGGACGCGGTGGTCCGGATCGGCGAGGTCGGTGAAGTAGTCGACGACCTCGTTCGACGAGAGCCTGCCCTTGAGGACCTGCGTGCGTGCGGACAGCGACAGGGGATAGAGGCCCGCGAACTCGTCTGAGGTGTAGGCGATCGACTCGATGTGCAGCAGTGCCTGCTGGACAAGGTGGTCGAGATCGGCCGGATCGGGGCAGGGATCGGGTGCGGCGAACACCCATTGCCGGATCGGGAGCTGCGCTGCCGCGGATGCGGGCCGCAGCACCGAGGGGTCGACGGGAACATCGCGCACGCACAGGTCGGTGAATCCGCGGTCGTGCATCGTGCGCTCGATGAGTCGCGTGGCTCTCGCTGCTGCGGCCGGCGACGGCGGGAGGAAGAAGTTGCCGACGCAGAATCGGCCGAGCTCGAGGTCGGGTCGGCCGGTCACCGAACGAAAGAAGCGTCGGGACAGATCCATGGACACGCCGCCACCGTCGCCGATGCCGAGCGCCGACATTCCACCTCGGTGGGGTACCGAACAGAGCGCCTCACGTGCCATGTCAATGACGTCATGCGTTGCCCTGCCGTCTTTGCGCGTGAGGAAGCCGACGCCGCAGCTGCTCTTTTCGTCGCTGTGATCCCACACCAGGTGTGGTCTCCGGATCGCGTGCACGCAGGTCCTCTCGTAGGGATGTGGGTTCTAGATGCGAATGCAACCCGCTGCGGCGTTGGAGCGGCTCGCACGACTATAACTTAGGTAAGGCACAGTAAACTAAGGCTTACCTTCACAAGAAGCGTCGACGCACGTCTTCGACGCGTCACGTATGCACGTTTACGCAGCGTGTGGCGCTTTCGGCGGAGTGAGAGCTGCGCCGGAATGAATACGGGTGGGGCCGTGTTGAGGCGGGTGACAGGCAGTCGAGTCGGTTCCGGCGCCCGCGGTCGTCGCCAACCAGCAGGTTGCGATTTCCGTCTGGGCCTGGGGCGATGGCATACTGATCGGTCGAGTCCGGTACCGGTTCACACCGCCGAATCGCGGCGGTGACCCGGCGACCATAGAAAGGGACACCAGAATGAAGCAGGGAATTCACCCCGACTACCACGTGACCACGGTCGTTTGCGGCTGTGGCAACACCTTCGAGACCCGCAGCACCGCCGAGAACGGTCGGATCAACGTCGAAGTCTGCTCGCAGTGCCACCCGTTCTACACGGGCAAGCAGAAGATCCTCGACACCGGCGGCCGCGTCGCGCGCTTCGAGAAGCGCTACGGCAAGCGCACCAAGAACGCAGACGCCAAGTAGCTATCCCGACGACGCCCGCCCGGTCAGACAGACCGGGTCGGGCGTCGTTTTCGTTGTGCCAGGCGTTGTATTTGTCAGGCCAGGCGTCGTTTTGGTTGGGCCAGGCGTCGGTTGGTGTGGTCAGGCGTCGATTCATCGGGCGAGGAAGTATCAGGAGGACGAGCGGTGAACAAGAGCGCGCAGACGCGCGACGCTTCAGGCGGCGCCAACGGCGGAGCCATCGATGACATTCTGGCCGAGCACGCCGGGCTCGAGCAGCAGCTCTCCGACCCTTCGTTGCACGACGATCCGTCGCATGCGCGACG
Organism: Gordonia sp. 852002-10350_SCH5691597; assembly: GCF_001665715.1. Classification (NCBI taxonomy): domain Bacteria; kingdom Bacillati; phylum Actinomycetota; class Actinomycetes; order Mycobacteriales; family Gordoniaceae; genus Gordonia; species Gordonia sp. 852002-10350_SCH5691597. The sequence goes on along the minus strand of NZ_LZMO01000152.1, from coordinate 27,453 downwards.
GGTGGGCAAGCGATTTGCTGAGCTCGCGCCGATCATGGCGACGTATTCGAAGCTGCAGACCGCGCGCGATGACCTCGCCGCCGCACAGGAACTCGCCGCAGACGACGCGGCGTTCGCCGAGGAGATTCCCGCTCTCGAGGCTGCGGTCGAATCTCTGGACGCGACGCTGACCGATCTGCTCGCACCGCGCGATCCGCACGATTCCGACGACGTCGTGTTGGAGATCAAGTCGGGTGCAGGCGGCGAGGAGTCGGCGCTGTTCGCCTCCGACCTGGCACGCATGTATCTCAAGTACTGCGAGCGGCACGGATGGAAGGCCCAGGTCCTCGGTGTCACCGAGTCCGATCTCGGGGGCTACAAGGAGGCCACGCTGTCGATCAAGGGCCGCGAGCCCTCGCGCGACGGTGTGTGGTCGCGACTGAAGTTCGAGGGCGGCGTGCACCGCGTGCAACGTGTCCCGGTGACCGAGTCGCAGGGGCGTATCCACACGTCGGCCGCGGGCGTGCTGATCTATCCGGAGCCCGAGGAGGTCGAGGAGGTCGAGATCGACGAGTCCGACCTGCGGATCGACGTCTACCGGTCGTCGGGCAAGGGTGGGCAGGGCGTCAACACCACCGACTCGGCGGTTCGTCTCACCCACCTACCCACCGGGATCGTCGTGACCTGCCAGAACGAGCGGTCGCAGCTTCAGAACAAAGCCCGTGCCATGCAGGTGCTCGCTGCGCGGTTGCAATCCGCTGCCGAGGAGGAGGCCGACGCCGCGGCCGCGGAGGGCAGGGCTGCGCAGATCCGGACGGTCGATCGATCCGAACGCATCCGCACCTACAACTTTCCGGAGAACCGGATCACCGATCACCGGATCGGATACAAGGCAAACAATCTCGATGCCGTGCTGAATGGCGACATGGACGCACTGCTCGACGCACTCGTGGCCGCGGATCGTCAGGCGCGGCTCGAGGCCGAGTGAGGTCGATCGTCGTGACAAGTGACCGGCTGACGCCAGCGGTGTCTGCGGCCCAAGAGTCATCTGCGGCCCAAGAGTCATCTGTGGCGTCGGAGATATCTGCGGCGACATCGCTGCTCGCGGAGGCCGGGATCGATTCGGCGCGAAGCGACGCGGAGTGGTTGTTGGCGCACGTCCTCGACGTCGGTCGGGGCTCTCTGGCCTTCGCCGACGGACCAGACGCGGGTCACCGGAAACGGTATCGCGAACTCGTTGCGCAGCGTGCGCGTCGAATTCCGTTGCAGCACATCATCGGTCGCGCAGCGTTCGGCCCCATCGACCTGGCCGTCGGCCCCGGGGTGTTCGTGCCGCGGCCCGAGACCGAGCTGATGCTCGAATGGGCCGTCGAGAATCTTCGCGGTATCCCACACCCGCTCGTCGCCGATCTGTGCAGCGGCAGCGGAGCCCTTGCGATCGCGATCGCCGAGTCGGTGCCGTCGGCCCGTGTGGTGGCGGTCGAGAAGTCGGCGTCGGCATTGTTGTGGCTACGCCGGAATGTCGAGAACCTCGGTGTCGGCGATCGGGTGGCAGTTCTCGGCGCCGATGTCACCGACCACGCGCAACTGCGCGATCACATCCCCGACGGCTCGCTCGACCTCATCGTGGCGAACCCGCCCTATGTGCCCACCGACACCGACGTCTCGCCCGAGGTCGAAGCGGATCCTGCCGAAGCCGTGTTCGCCGGTCACGACGGCATGAGCGTGATCACGCCGCTCGCCGACGTCGCCGCGCGACTGTTGGCAGTCGACGGGCGCATCGCCGTCGAACATGACGATTCGACGTCGTCCCAGGTGGTCGGGGCACTTGAGACGACCGGGCGATTCGACGACGTCGTTGCGCGCCTCGACCTCGCTGGTCGGCCGCGGGTCGTGACCGCGCGCCGTCGACCTTGATCCGGGCCAGACGTGTCGCGTGAAAGGATGAACGGGTGAGTACCGTTTTCGATTGCTCTGACGAGGCAACCCGCTCCGCCGGAATCCAGGCGGCCGTGGGGGCAGCCAAGGCGGGACGCCTGATCGTCACACCGACCGACACCGTCTACGGCATCGGCTGCAACGCGTTCGACGCCGAGGCCGTCACCGATCTCCTGGCCGCGAAACACCGGGGACGCGACATGCCGGTCCCGGTTCTGGTTGGCTCCTGGCATTCCATCGACGGTCTCGTCTTGTCGGTGTCGGCCGTGGCGCGCAGCCTTGTCGAGGCGTTCTGGCCGGGCAGCGTGAGTCTCGTCGTCGAACAGGCTCCGTCGCTCGCCTGGGATCTCGGCGACACGTCGGGCACCGTGATGTTGCGGATGCCGCTGCATCCGGTGGCCATCGAGGTGCTGCGCGAGGTCGGGCCAATGGCGGTTTCGAGTGCCAACGTGTCGGGCAGGCCTCCCGCCATCACGTGCGACGATGCCCGCGAGCAGCTCGGCGACTCGGTGTCGGTGTACCTCGACGGTGGGAGGGCGCCCAAGGGGGAGCCGTCGACCATCGTCGACATCACCGGATCCACACCCCGCGTGCTGCGCGAGGGGGCAGTGACCACGGCCGAGGTGGCAGAGGTGCTCGACGTCGATCCGGCCAGCCTGGTCAACTGATGCTCGAGCCCGTCACCGGTACCAGCATGGTCGTCGCGGACATGCTGTCTGCCGACTCCGGCTCGGGCGGTGCCGGTGTTCCGCTGCGCGAGTTGCTGCTGGTCGGGCTGACCGCGGCGGCCATCACATACCTGCTGACATCGCTGGTCCGTGTGATCGCGATCCGAGTGGGTGCGGTGGCTGTGCCCCGTGTCCGAGACGTGCACACCATCCCCACCCCGCGACTCGGCGGAGTCGGCATGTTCGCCGGCGTGGTCGCGGCTATCGTCCTGGCCGCCAATCTCCCTGCGCTCAACCGGGGTTTCGCCTACACCAACGACATGGGGGCGGTGGTGACCGCAGGGGCGGTCATCGTCATCGTCGGGATCATCGACGACCGGTGGGGACTCGACGCACTGACGAAGTTCGTCGGTCAGCTGACCGCGGCGGGCGTCATGGTGGTGATGGGAGTGAGCTGGCTGCAGGTGCCCGTCCCGTTCGGAAACATCGGGACCATCGTCCTCGACCCGTTCCAGTCAGGACTCCTGACAGTCGTGATCACCGTCGCCACCATCAACGCCGTCAACTTCATCGACGGACTCGACGGTCTCGCCGCGGGACTCGGACTCATCTCCGCGTCGGCCATCTGCATGTTCTCGCTCGGGCTGCTTCGCGATCAGGGGGGCGACGTCAGCTACTACCCACCCGCGCTGATCTCGGTCGCACTCGCGGGCGCCTGCCTCGGGTTCCTTCCGCACAACTTCTCGCCTGCGAGGATCTTCATGGGGGACTCGGGTGCGATGCTCATCGGCTTGATGCTCGCGGCGGCGTCGACGAGTGCGTCGGGCCGTATCGCGGTGAATGCGTACGGTCCTGCCGACGTGTTCACACTGCTCTCGCCCCTGATCCTGGTTGCGGCGGTTGTCTTCATTCCGATGCTCGACATGCTGATGGCGGTGGTGCGACGCACCAGGGCAGGCGTCGGGTTCTATACGCCCGACAAGCTGCACCTGCATCACCGCCTGCTCGAACTGGGGCATTCACAGCGTCGCGTTGCGCTGATCATCTACCTCTGGGTGGGCATCCTGGCGTTCTCGGTGGCTGCGAGCACGATCTTCCCGATGTCGGTGGTCGTGCCTGCGTTTGCAGCCGGTCTCGTGGTCGCGATGTTGGCGACAATGGCACCTCGGCTTCAGCGGCGCATCGCGGAGCTGCGGACCGCGCGGGCCCTACGTTGACCACACGTCCTCAGTGGCAGCAGTGAATGATCGAAAGGCCAGGTAGGGGCCGATTCGGCAGGGTGGGGGACGGTCGGCCGACCGGTTAGGTAACCGGACAGTAAAATCGTGTACTATCAGCTGTAGTACTTGAGGGGGAAGCGTATGACGCGCCACGGGCGCGACGTGCCCCCACCTCGGGAAGCCAACACATTCTGCGAGGCCACCCCCCGGTGACCACGGCAAGCCGTGTTGATAAGGTCACTGCAAATGCAGAGCGTACGCTCGGCGGCACCTGCCGCGAAGACGGACGCTCATAGCCTGATGCCCTTGGCATTGAGGCGTTCACGTGAGGAGAGGCAATGGCGACGTCCGCCCCTGACTCGGCTCCCGTGTATTACCCGCCCGCGCCGACCGGCCTCCGACGACCGGCGATCATCGCCGCCGTACTGACCGTCATCGTCGCGATCATTGCGGTGTTCCTCGGGAGCTGGTTGTTCCCGCTGTTCTTCGCAATCGGTGTGGTCGCCGTCTTCATCAACACCAAGATGGTCATCATGTCCGTCGAACGTGTTGCGGCAGAAGAGAATCCTCGCAAGAAACTGCTCGCCGTCAACTCTGCCGCACGCCTCGGAGCCATCACTGTGCTCGCGCTGGCGGCGGCGTTCCTGTTCCGGCCCGAAGGGCTGGGCGTGATGTTCGGACTCGCTCTCGGCCAGGTTGTCCTGGTGCTGAACACGGTGATTCCGGTGATGAAAGGACTTCGTAAGCAGCTATGATCGCATCGACTTACGGCGCCGATACCCTCGTGCTGGCCGAGGCCCAGATCGAGGTCGGCCACCACAAGCAGGTGGAATGGCTGGGCATGACGTGGAACATCGACACGATCATCGCCACCGCCATCGCGGCAGTGATCGTGATCGCGCTCGCGTTCTTCGTGCGCTCGCGGATGACCTCCAAGCGTCCCAATTCGGTGCAGTTGTTCTTCGAGGCCGTCACCACACAGATGCGCAGCCAGATCGAGAACTCGATGGGCATGAAGGTCGGCGGCTTCGTCCTACCCCTTGCCGTCACCCTCTTCACGTTCATCCTCATCGCGAACTGGCTGTCGGTGCTGCCATTGCAGTACGCCGACTCCGAGGGCAAGAGCGCCGAGGTGTTCGCGCCCGCGGCCAGCGATGTCAACTTCTGTTACGCCCTCGCGTTGTTCGTCTTCGTCTGGTACATGGCTGCCGGAATCCGACGCCGCGGACCGATCGGTCACTTCAAGCGTCTGGTCAAGGGTCACGTCGCATTCCTGGCCCCGATCAACATCATCGAAGAGATCGCGAAGCCTGTTTCGCTCTCCCTCCGTCTTTTCGGCAACATGTTCGCAGGCAGCATCATGGTCGCGCTGATCGCGCTGTTCCCCGCCTACATCATGTGGGCGCCGAACGCGATCTGGAAGTCGTTCGACCTGTTCGTCGGCCTCATCCAGGCATTCATCTTCTCCCTGCTGACCGTGCTGTACTTCAGCCAGGCCATGGAGACGGACGAAGACCACTAGCTAGTCCGACCCCGGCCGGCACCGCGTCGGTCGGACCTTAGACCTGGCAATCCGATTGCCAGTATCACCCGAAAGGAAAGTTCTCAATGGATCCGAATCTGATTGGTCTGGGCGCGTTGATCGGTGGCGGCCTCATCATGGGTGGCGGCGCAATCGGTGCCGGCGTCGGTGACGGTATCGCCGGTTCCGCCTTGATCTCCGGCATCGCACGTCAGCCGGAGGCACAGGGCCGTCTGTTCACTCCGTTCTTCATCACCGTCGGTCTGGTCGAGGCCGCGTACTTCATCAACCTCGCGTTCATGGCGCTGTTCGTGTTCGCCACCCCGATTTCCGGCCAGTCCTGATCTTCCCGGTTTTAGTCGGGTTCCTCGAACAACAAGGGACATCTGAACCATGAATCTCGCCGCAGAGAACTTCTTGATCCCCAATGGCACGTTCTTCGCGTGTCTGCTGATCTTCGTCGTCGTGCTGATCGTGATCCGCGCGTGGATCGTGCAACCGATTGTCAAGGTGCTCGACGAACGGCAGGCACGGGTCGCGAAGACTGCTGAGGACAACAATGCCGCTGCGGCGAGCTACGAGGACGCCGACCGGGAGTATCAGGCCCGAATGAAGGAAGCCCGCGCCGACGCGACCCGAATCCGGGACGAAGCGCGGGCCAAGGGGAACGAGGAGTTGTCGGATGCGAAGCGGCGTGCGACGGATGAGGCCGACGCCGCTCTCGCGAAGATCTCCGCAGACCTCAAGGTTGAGGCCGACAACGCCGTGACCGAGGCCAAGCGCGACGTCGACTCACTGTCGCGGACGCTTGCTGACCGTGTTCTCGGCACACAGGGTGCCGGCGTGCAAAGTTCAGGGGCGACGACCGCCTCGCCAGAGACTGAGACGGTGAAGTAGCAGTGGACGTATTTATCGGACAGCTTGTCGGCTTTCTGCTCATCATTGCGCTGTTGTGGAAGTTCGTCGTGCCGTTCTTGCGGAAGACCGTGAAGAGCGCACAGGACGTCGTCGACCAGCAGGTGGCCGAGAGCGATGCGGCCAAGGCGCGCCTCGAAGACGCCAAGGTCGCGTACGAGCGCTCGATCGAGCAGGCCAAGGTCGAGGCCAAACAACTACACGAGGGTGCGATCGAGGATGCCAAGGGCATCGCCGACGACCTGCACAAGCAGGCCGACGTCGAGGTCAAGCGCATCTCCGAGCACGGCAAGGCGCAGGGCGAACTCATTCGCACGTCGATGGTCCGCCAGTTGCGTAGCGAGCTCGGACTCACCGCGGTCGATGGCGCAGGCAAGATCGTGCGCGATCACCTCGCCGACCCGGCCAACCAGTCGGAGACCGTCGATCGGGTCATCGACGAGCTCTCGGCCATGTCGCGGGGCGGACAGCCCTCGACCGGGGTGCCGAGTTCGAGTGAACTGATCGGGTTGCACTCGATGCACGCCGCCAGCCGTGACGCGGCACGTGCGGTCGCGCGCGAGTTCAGCTCCAACACCGAGGGTAAGTCTCCGCAGGAGTTGCTCGCGGCCAGCGAGGATCTCACGCAGATCATCGACTTCCTCCAGCACAACCCGGTGCTGCGGAAGAAGTTCACCGAGGACGAGGATTTCCCGGCCCTCAAGAAGCAGTTGGTGCACAGTCTGTTCGACGGCAAGGCATCGCCGATCGCGGTCGAGGTCGTTGCGTCCGCCGTTGCTCAGCACTGGTCGCAGCCCAACGACATCCTGGTCGCGCTGCGCAGACAGAACGCGCTGGTGGTACTCACTGCGGCTGAGCGTGACGGTCAGATCGAACAGGTCGAGGACGAACTGTTCCGGGTGAGCCGTCTACTCGAGGCGAATCCCACGCTCGCCTCATTGCTGACCGACTTCACCAAGCCCGCGGAGAAGCGCAACGGCCTGCTCACCGGGCTGCTGGGGAGCCAGATCGGCAATTACACCGCGCACCTGCTCACCCAGACGATCAGCCTCCTCCACGGGCAGCCCGCGGAGTCCGCTGTCGACCAGCTCGCGCAATTGGCCGCGGCCATGCGTGGCGAAACAGTCGCCCATGTGGTGTCTGCAGCCGAATTGAGCGATGCTCAGAAGCAACGTCTCGGTGACGTGCTCGCCGAGATCTACCACCGCAAGATCTCGGTGCAGACCGAGATCGACCCGTCGATCATCGGCGGACTGCGTATCGGTGTCGGAGACGAGGTCATCGAGGCCGACATCGCGACACGCCTGGCAAAAGCAGCGGAGACACTGCCGAGGTAGCCGCGTCTCGCAGTCGCGAACGACACCTCACCACCACGACTCACTCACACCGACCGACATCAAGAAAGACGAGAACCCATGGCGGAGTTGACGATCTCAGCAGACGAGATTAAGGGAGCGATCGAGCAGTACGTCTCGTCGTTCGAAGCCGAAGCCTCGCGCGACGAGGTCGGCACGATCACCGACACGGCTGACGGCATCGCCCACGTCAGCGGCCTTCCGGGCGCAATGGCCAACGAGCTGTTGCAGTTCCCCGGCGGCATCCAGGGTGTGGCACTGAACCTCGACGAGGACGAGATCGGCGCGGTCATCCTCGGTGACTACGAGGATCTCGAAGAAGGCGGCCAGGTCAGCCGCACCGGCGAGGTGCTCTCGGTGCCCGTCGGCGACAAGTTCCTCGGTCGCGTTGTCGACCCGCTGGGCGCTCCGATCGATGGACTCGGCGACATCGAGGCCGAGGACAATCGTGTCCTCGAGTTGCAGGCTGCCACCGTGCTCGAGCGTCAGCCGGTCGAGGAGTCGCTGGCTACCGGCATCAAGGCCATCGACGCCATGACCGCGATCGGTCGCGGACAGCGTCAGCTCATCATCGGCGACCGCAAGACCGGTAAGACCGCTGTGTGTGTCGATGCGATCCTGAACCAGAAGGACAACTGGGCAACCGGCGACCCGAGTAAGCAGGTCCGGTGCATCTACGTCGCGATCGGTCAGAAGGGCTCGACCATCGCGGGTGTGAAGACGGCACTCGAAGAGGCCGGCGCAATGGAGTACACCACCATCGTCGCCGCACCCGCTTCCGACTCGGCAGGCTTCAAGTGGCTGGCCCCGTACACCGGTTCGGCCCTCGGCCAGCACTGGATGTACCAGGGCAAGCACGTTCTCGTGGTCTTCGACGACCTCACCAAGCAGGCCGAGGCCTACCGCGCCATCTCGCTGCTGCTGCGTCGTCCGCCGGGCCGCGAGGCTTACCCCGGTGACGTCTTCTACCTGCACTCGCGTCTGCTCGAGCGCGCGGCGAAGCTCTCCGACGAGCTCGGTGGCGGCTCGATGACCGCGCTGCCGATCATCGAGACCAAGGCCAACGACGTGTCGGCGTTCATTCCGACCAACGTCATCTCGATCACCGACGGTCAGGTCTTCCTCGAGTCCGACCTGTTCAACAAGGGCGTTCGTCCTGCGATCAACGTCGGTACCTCGGTCTCGCGCGTTGGTGGTGCCGCTCAGACGAAGGGCCTCAAGAAGGTGTCCGGCTCGCTGCGTCTCGAGCTCGCGCAGTTCCGCGAACTCGAAGCCTTCGCTGCCTTCGCCTCCGACCTCGACGCAGCGTCGAAGGCGCAGCTCGAGCGCGGTGCCCGGTGGGTCGAGATGCTCAAGCAGGATCAGTACAGCCCCTACTCGGTCGAGGACGAGATCGTTTCGATCTACCTCTGTGGTGAGGGCCACTACGACTCGGTCCCGGTCGACGATGTCCGGAACTTCGAGACCCAGCTGCTGAGCCACCTGCATCACAACGCGACCGGCGTCTACGACTCGATCGCGGGCGGCCAGGTGCTCACCGACGACCAGGCAGAGGCACTCGTCGCCGAGACCAACAAGTTCAAGAACAGCTACCTCACCCACGACGGCAAGCGCGTCGTCAACGAGGCAGAGGCAGCCGCGATGGACGCCGACGACGTCGAGCAAGAACAGATCAAGATCCGGAAGTGATCGCGTGTCCGTCCGTGCCCGCATCGGGCGTATCCGTGCCAAGGAAGAAGGGGTGAGGGCTCATGGCCAGCATTCGTGAGCTGCGCTCACGCATCCGGTCGGTCCAATCGACGAAGAAGATCACCAAGGCGCAGGAGCTGATCGCGACGTCGCGTATCACCAAGGCTCAGGCCCGGGTGGCGGCAGCGAAGCCCTACTCGGAAGAGATGACCAAGGTGCTCTCCGAACTGGCCAGCAGCGCCGGGTCGCTCGACCATCCGCTGCTCAAGGAGCGCGAGAATCCCAAACGCGCCGCGATTCTGGTGATCACCAGCGACCGCGGCATGGCCGGCGGTTACAACGCGAACGTGCTGCGGTCATCGCGCGAGCTCATCTCGCTCATCCGTGAGGAGGGCAAGGAGCCGGTCCTCTTCGTGATGGGCACCAAGGGCGTGAACTACTTCACCTTCCGCGGTATGGATGTCGCGACGTCGTGGACCGGATTCTCGCAGTCGCCGGAGTACGCGGACGCGGCGCAGGCGAGCAACTTCCTTGTCGACCTCTTCGTGGCGGGGTCGGGGGAGAGCATCGATCTGCCGGACGGCGAGGGAACCATCGAGGGCGTCGACGAATTGCACATCGTCTACACCCGGTTCGTCACGATGCTCACCCAGACGCCCGAGGTCCGTCGCATGGCGCCACTGGTGGTGACCGAGAACGACAACCCGGATCACGGGGAGGTCGAGGTCGACGACGAGTCGCGCAACTACAGCTTCGAGCCGAGCGCAGAGACCCTCCTCGAGGCACTGTTGCCGAAGTATGTCGCCACGCGCGTCTACGCGGCGCTACTGGACTCGGCCGCATCCGAGTCGGCCGCACGTCGCACGGCGATGAAGGCAGCGACAGACAACGCCGAGGAACTGTCCAAGACGTTGTCGCGTGAGGCCAACCAGCTCCGCCAGGCCCAGATCACCCAGGAAATCAGCGAGATCGTCGGCGGATCGAGCGCCCTCGCCAACTGACGCCGATCCCACCCAAACTTCGATCAAAAGGAAGTGACCCAAGCATCATGACCGCAACTGTAGAGACACCCTCGTCGCAGTCGGCGGGGACCACCGAGGGCCGCGTTGTCCGCATCATCGGCCCCGTCGTCGACGTCGAGTTCCCCCGCAGCTCGATCCCAGGCCTGTTCAACGCCCTGCACACCGAGGTGACACTCGAGGCCGTCGCCAAGACGCTGACCCTCGAGGTCGCACAGCACCTCGGCGACAACCTGGTCCGCACCATCTCGATGCAGCCCACCGACGGCCTCGTCCGCGGTGCGATCGTGACCGACTCGGGCTACCCGATCCGTGTCCCGGTCGGTGACCAGGTCAAGGGCCACGTGTTCAACGCCCTCGGCGACTGCCTCGACAGCCCGGGCCTCGGTCGCGATGGCGAGCAGTGGGGTATCCACCGCAAGCCGCCGGCCTTCGACGAGCTCGAGGGCAAGACCGAGATCCTCGAGACCGGCATCAAGGTCATCGACCTGCTGACCCCGTACGTCAAGGGCGGCAAGATCGGCCTGTTCGGCGGCGCCGGCGTGGGCAAGACCGTGCTCATCCAGGAGATGATCACCCGTATCGCCCGTGAGTTCTCCGGTACCTCGGTGTTCGCGGGCGTGGGTGAGCGGACCCGTGAGGGAACCGACCTCATCATGGAAATGGAAGAGATGGGTGTCCTCCAGGACACGGCCCTCGTCTTCGGTCAGATGGATGAGCCGCCGGGCACGCGTATGCGCGTCGCTCTCTCGGCCCTCACCATGGCCGAGTACTTCCGCGACGTGAAGCACCAGGACGTGCTTCTGTTCATCGACAACATCTTCCGATTCACCCAGGCGGGCTCCGAGGTCTCGACGCTGCTCGGTCGTATGCCGTCTGCCGTGGGATACCAGCCGACGCTGGCCGACGAGATGGGTGAGCTGCAGGAGCGCATCACCTCGACCAAGGGTCGCTCGATCACCTCGCTGCAGGCGATCTACGTGCCAGCGGACGACTACACCGACCCCGCGCCTGCCACGACGTTCGCGCACCTCGATGCGACGACCGAGCTCTCACGTCCGATCTCGCAGCTCGGTATCTACCCCGCGGTGGATCCGTTGACCTCGACGTCGCGCATTCTCGAGGCCTCGATCGTCGGAGACGAGCACTTCCGAGTCGCCAACGAGGTCAAGAGCATCCTGCAGAAGTACAAGGAGCTCCAGGACATCATCGCCATCCTCGGTATGGACGAGCTGTCCGAAGAGGACAAGGTGACGGTGCAGCGCGCACGTCGCATCCAGAAGTTCCTCGGCCAGAACTTCCTCGTCGCCGAGAAGTTCACCGGCCAGCCCGGATCGGTCGTGCCGCTCGCCGACACCATCGAGGCGTTCGACCGCATCTGCAAGGGCGAGTTCGACGCTTACCCGGAGCAGGCGTTCAACAGCTGCGGTGGCCTCGACGACGTGGAGGCAGCCGCCGCCAAGCTCGCCGGAAAGTAGCGGTACGCCATGGCTGAGAAGTCCTTCCACGTCGAGGTCGTATCCGCCGACGCCGAGCTGTACTCGGGTGAGGCCACATTCGTCATCGCGCAGACCACGGTCGGCGAGATGGGTGTGCTGGCCAATCACGAACCGCTACTCGGACAACTCGTCCCCGGCGGGTTCGTGGTGATCGTCGAGGAGAGCGGCACCCGCAAGGCGGCCGCCGTCGAAGGCGGATTCATCTCGGTGACGGGCGAGTCGGTGACGATTCTCGCCGAGGCCGCAGAATGGGCCGACGGCGTCGACGTCAACGCCGAGAAGTCCGCGCTCGAGTCCGCAGAGCCCGGTACCACGGAGTACAACCGTGCGCATGCACGGTTGCGCGCCGCGGAGCAGATCGCCTGATCGAGAACGAGCCGATGCGTGCGGTGACGTCCTGATCTGGACGAAAACCGTTGCGTCACAATTGAATACGAGTCATCACGATGACTCGGTAGTCGTCTGCCGGCCACCCGCGCTTCGCGGGTGGCTGGCTGCGTCATACGGTCTACTGGCATGCTGGGGGAGTCATCACCGAAACAGCCCGTCGACAGCCCGCCGACATCTCGGTGATGCAACCCGCGCGAGGGAGGTTTGCCGCGTGACCGTTGTGGTCGTCCTGCTGATTCTGCTTTTGGTGGCGCTGGTTGTCTGCGGCCTGCTTGCATACCGACTACAACAATTGCGCAGCGCGGGAACCCCCGCGCTGTTGCGCGATCTGCCTGCCGAGCTCGACGAGGGCTGGCGGCACGGCAGCGTCCACTATGGGGACGAATCGCTGCGGTACTTCCGGCTCAGCTCGCTGCGGCCCGGTCCGTCACGCCGCTTCCCTCGCCACAGCATCGAGATCGTTGGTCGGCGGTGTGCCGCAGGCAGCGAGGGCGTCATTCTCGACGGGATGACCATTCTGCACGTGCGTGAGTACCACGACGACGACGAGCCCAGCGAGTACGAACTCGCGCTGACCCCCGACGGGGTCACGGCCTTCCAGGCGTGGCTGGAGGCGGGGGCTCCGCAGCGGTCACAGCGGCGTCGAAGCGCCTGACCCGTAACTCTGAGCCGTAATGCCCGAGCGCGGCACTCAGGGGCGGTGACGATCCCCGCCGGGAATCCAGGTCACGTCGCCCTCTCCGCCCGATCCGCGGTTGGCGACTCGGGACAGGATGAACAGCAGATCCGACAACCGATTCAGGTACCGGGCGGGCAGGACGGACGTGTGCTCGGGGTCGGCGTCGACCGCAGCCCACGCCGAACGTTCGGCTCGACGAGTGACTGCGCGCGCCTGGTGTAGAAGCGCGGCGAACGGGGTGCCACCGGGCAGGACGAACGAATTCAGGGCGGGTAGGTCGGCGCCGAAGTCGTCACACCACGATTCGAGGGCATCGATATAGCTCTGTTCGATGCGTAGCGGCGGATATTTGGGGTCCTCGACGACCGGTGTCGAGAGGTCGGCCCCGGCGTCGAAGAGGTCGTTCTGGACCGTCGTGAGCACGCCGGCGATCGCTTCTGGGATCTGCCCACCCAGTGCGAGGGCCGCGCCGATAACGGTGTTGGCCTCGTCGCAGTCGGCGTAGGCGACAACGCGCGCATCGGTCTTGGGTACGCGCGAGAAGTCGCTGAGCCCGGTGGTGCCGTCGTCGCCGGTGCGGGTGTAGATACGAGTCAAGTGCACGGCCATGAATCCAAATGTAACCGCAGGTCCAGTGCTGTGCGTCGAGCACTGGCGTGAGGCGGATAAGGTATCTCACGTGAGTGATCGGTTTCTGGTGTCCGGGGGAGCACGCCTGCATGGCGAGGTGTCGGTCGGTGGGGCCAAGAACAGTGTCCTCAAGCTGATGGCTGCGTCGTTGCTCGCCGAGGGCACGACCACGTTGACCAATTCGCCCGAGATCGCCGACGTCCCGCTCATGGCCGACGTTCTGCGCGGTCTTGGTGCTGTCGTTGAGATCGACGGTGAGACGGTCACGATCGAAGCGCCCGCAGAACCCAAGTACCACGCAGACTTCGACGCGGTGAAGCAGTTCCGTGCGTCGGTGTGCGTGCTGGGACCGTTGATGGCTCGGTGTCGACGCGCCGTCGTCGCTCTCCCCGGTGGCGATGCGATCGGTTCCCGACCACTCGACATGCATCAGGCGGGGTTGCGCGCGCTGGGCGCGCACAGCTCGATTGAACACGGCTGTGTGGTCGCCGAGGCCGACGCGCTCGTCGGCGCCCCGATCGCACTCGAATTCCCTTCGGTCGGCGCCACGGAGAACATCCTGATGGCCGCGGTGCTCGCCGAGGGTGAGACGGTCATCGACAATGCTGCCCGTGAGCCCGAGATCGTCGATCTGTGCGTGATGCTGCAACAGATGGGTGCGCGGATCGAGGGCGCGGGGACGTCGACGTTGACGGTCACCGGCGTCGAGCGGCTGCATCCCACCACCCACCGGGTGGTCGGCGACAGGATCGTCGGCGCGACGTGGGGTATCGCCGCGGTGATGACCCGCGGCGACGTCACGGTCAACGGCGTCAATCCCCACCACCTGCAGCTGGTGTTGAACAAGCTCGTCGACACCGGGGCCCGCGTCGAGACGCATCCGAATGGGTTCCGTGTCAGCCATGACCGGAGGCCAACCGCCGTCAACGTCTCGACGCTGCCGTTCCCCGGCTTCCCGACGGACCTGCAGCCGATGGCGATCGGCTGGGCGTCGATCGCCGAGGGGATGTCGGTGATCACCGAGAACGTCTTCGAGGCGCGATTCCGCTTCGTCGAGGAGATGGTTCGCCTCGGTGCGGATGCACGTACGGACGGCCATCACGCGGTCATTCGTGGCATCGAGAGGCTCTCCAGCGCGCCCGTGTGGTGTTCGGATATTCGCGCGGGTGCAGGTCTCGTCCTCGCCGGCCTGGTCGCAGACGGGGTGACCGAGGTGCACGACGTCGAGCACATCGACCGGGGGTATCCGCACTTCGTCGAGAATCTGCGGAGCCTCGGCGGCGAGATCGAACGCGTCACCGGGTAAGTACATGGCCGACACTGAGCACGCTCGCGGCGTCGACATCGCGGAGTGGTCCACCAGGTTCGACCTGTTGTCGGACCCGCACCGACTGGAGATCCTGCTGCTGCTGCACCGGCATCCGGGCATCATCGTCGGCGACATCGCCACCGAGGTCGGGCGCACCGAGACGGCGGTCTCGCAGGCGCTGCGCGTGCTGCGCCATCAGGGCTGGGTCACGTCGACACGCGTCGGACGATCGGTGAGCTATCGGCTCGACGACGAGACGGTCCACGATCTTCTGCACTGGATCGGTGCTGGCCACAACCCGCCCTCCTAGGCAACAGGCAGGTCGGTCGTCGAGGAGCGTCGTGTGGCCAGTGTCACACCTGACCGTTCGGATAGTCTGCCCGCTTCAACATCTGAATAAGTGGACAGATGTCGGTGCCGGACCTAACGTCTGACGCATCGTGTTCGTTCGGACTGCACGCCAACGGGTCTGACGGCACACTCGTGTTCACCCGTTGAAGGGACACCGCTCAATGTCCACCACCGTCGTCGCCATGCACATGAGCGACGGAATCATCAATGCGCAGACGTCGATTCTGTTTGGTGTCGTCGCCGCCGCGGGACTCGCATTCTGTGCGTGGCGCGCACGGACCGATCTGGACGAGAAGGCCGTACCGATGGCCGGACTCGTCGCCGCGTTCATCTTCGCCGTCCAGATGATCAATTTCCCTATCCTGCCCGGCGTCAGCGGGCACCTGCTGGGTGGCACGCTCGCTGCCATTCTGGTCGGGCCGTACACCGGTGCACTGTGCATCGCGATCGTCCTCGTGGTGCAGTGTCTGCTGTTCGCCGACGGCGGCGTCACCGCGCTCGGAGCCAACATCACCAACATGGCCCTGATCTCGACGTTCGTCGGGTACGGCGTCGCAGTCGGGTTGTCGCGACTCCTGCGTTTCCGACGCCACGGGGTGTCGCGGCTCGGCGCGATCGCGTTCATTGCGGCGTTGTGTGGAACCGTCTCCGCTGCAACAGGATTCGTCATCGAGTACGCGATCGGCGGTGCCGCGATGACGTCCCTGACGACTGTCGCGGGCTACATGTGGGGCACCCATATCCTGATCGGAATCGGTGAGGGGCTGATCACCGCGGTGACTGTCGTCGCCGTCGCCAAAGCGCGTCCCGACCTCGTCTACCTGCTGCGGCGCGAACGCGATGCCTCCGAGCGAATCGAGGTGGCGGCATGAGTATCGCCGCGTCAGAGTCGCGCCCGCCACGAGTGCGGCGTCGACACTTCCTCATCCTGTTCGCCGTGGTTGCGCTGCTGATCGCGGGACTGCTGTCCTACTTTGCGAGCAGCTCGCCAGACGGTCTCGATTCGGCCACTCTGCAGGGTTGTCAGACCGTCACGGTCAACGGCGTCGAGGAGCTGAAGGGGACCTGCATCGCACAGCACGCCACCGATCACGCGATGTCGACGTCGCCGCTCGCCGAATATGCGGTGAAGGGTGCTCAGTACACCAACGGCATCGCCGGGATCATCGGGGTGCTCGTCACTCTCGCGGTGGCGGTCGGCGCGTTCTGGCTGATCGCCCGCGCCCGTCGAACGAGCGTCGCGCCAGCGCAGGCAAACGACTGACGATGGGCGCCGGGCACGCACATCCGCTCTACCGCGACGTCACCTCGCGTGTGCACCGCGCGCCGACCGAAGTCAAACTGGTCTGCCTCGTGGTGTTCGTGTTCGCCGTGGTCGCGACGCCGCGCGAAATGTTCTGGCCCTATCTGGGCTTCGCGGCCATCGTGCTCGTCGTGTGGCAGCTCGCCCGCGTTCCGATCCGGTGGATCCTTCCACGGATGCTGATCGAGGTTCCGTTTGTCGTCCTCGCCGTGCTTCTGCCGTTCGCCGAAGGTGGGCGTCGCGTCGATGTCGTCGGCGTATCCCTTTCCGTGGCAGGGCTTTACGCGGCTTGGGGAATCGTCGTCAAGGGCACGCTCGGTGTCGCGGCGTCGTTGACCTTCGCTGCGACGACCCCTGCTCGCGAGCTGCCCGTCGCGCTGAGCAGGCTCGGGGTTCCGCGCACGATCACGCCGATCTTCGTCATGATGCTGCGGTACGTGGATCTGCTGTCCGCGGAGGTCAAGCGCATGCAGATCGCGCGCACCGCCCGAGGTGATTCTCCGCGCGCACTGCATCAGGCCAAGGCTGTTGCCGTGAGCATCGGATCGGTATTTCTGCGCTCCTACGAACGTGGCGAGCGAGTACACCTCGCGATGATGTCGAGGGGGTTCACCGGAGCGATCCCCGACATGCCCGGCGTGGCGACGTCGCCGCGCGCGACGTCTGCGCAGTGGACGCTGGTGTTGCTTCCCGCGGTAGCAGCCGTCGTGGTGGCGGCCACAGCGTGGAGTCTGGCATGAACGCGATCGACATCCGCGCCCTCCGATTCGCTTATCCCGATGGACATCTCGCGCTCGACGGCATCGACCTGTCGGTCGCCGAGGGCGAGCGGGTGGCAGTTCTCGGCCCCAACGGAGCGGGAAAGACCACCCTGATGCTTGCGCTCAACGGCGTGCTCCTGCCGACGTCGGGTTCGGTGTCGATCTATGGCTCACCGGTGGGGAAGTCGACGCTGCGCGAGGTGCGACGGCGCGTCGGTCTGGTGTTCCAGGACCCCGACGATCAACTGTTCATGCCGACGCTCGCCGAGGACGTCGCCTTCGGTCCCGCGAACTTCGGCGTCGAAGGACCCGAACTCGCGCGGCGGGTCGCCGAGGCGCTCGAGGCGGTGTCGATGACGCGGCACGCGGACGCCAGTCCCCACCACCTGTCGGGCGGACAGCGTCGACGAGGCGCCCTCGCGACCGTATTGGCTTGTCGCCCAGACATCTTGGTGCTCGACGAGCCCTCGGCGAACCTCGACCCGGTGGCACGGCGTGAACTCGCGGACACCCTGCTCACGCTCGACACGACGATGCTCGTCGTCACCCACGACCTGCCGTATGCGGCACAGTTGTGCGACCGAGCGGTGATCGTCGACGACGGGCGCGTCGTCGCCGACGATTCCGTCGACGCGATCCTTGCCGACACCACACTGTTGGCCGCGCATCGGCTCGAACTGCCGTGGGGTTTCGACGCGGAGACGTTGCGGCGCGCGAGGGCCGGTCAACGCTGAGGTGGGTACCTGTCCGGAAGGTCAGGTGCCGACCCGGCCGGGGGTCAGTACTGGCGGCAGTATCGGACGGTTCGGTCGCAAAGCACTTCTGAGGCCGGGTGTGACGCGCGTAACGTCTCGATCGCTCACCCACTCCCGACGCCACGTGTGTCGGCAGCATCGAGAAGGTCAGGTCAGAAATGCAGGTAGACGAACTACTCAAGCCGTTCCCCATCAAGGAATTTCATCCGTTCCCGCGCGCCATGATGGGTCCCGGCGCGCACGAGATGATCGGGCCGGAGGCGCTCAAGCTCGGCTTCAAGAAGACGCTCATCATGACGACCGGCCTGCGTGGCAGCGACACGGTCCACAAGATCGTCGAGTCGTGCAAGTACCACGGACTCGAGGTTGTGCTCTACGACAAGGTCGAGTCCAACCCCAAGGACTACAACGTCATGGACGCGGTGTCGCTCTACAACTCCGAGCAGTGCGATTCGTTCATCTCGATCGGTGGCGGCTCCGCGCACGATGCCTGTAAGGGTGCCCGTATCTCCGTCGCCCATGATGGACGAAATGTCAACGAGTTCGAGGGTTTCAACAAGAGCGAGAATCCCAAGAATCCGCCGCACATCGCCGTATCCACGACTGCCGGAACGGGTTCGGAGACTTCGTGGGCATACGTCATCACCGACACCACGACAGATCCCGACAAGCCGCATAAGTACGTTGCGTTCGATGACGCGGCTGTCACGACACTAGCCATCGACGATCCGGTCCTCTACTACGATTGCCCGGTCGCCTTCACCGCACAGTGTGGTTTCGACGTGCTCGCACACGCTTCCGAGCCGTACGTCTCGCGGCTCAACTTCCCGCCGTCGATGGGCAACGCCCTCTACGCGGTGAAGATGACGGCCGAGAACCTGCGCGAGGCCACGTGGAACGGTGTTGACCTCAAGGGTCGCGAGGGAATGATGTACGCGCAGTACATCGCTGCACAGGCGTTCAATTCCGGCGGCCTCGGCATCATCCACTCGATCAGTCACGCGGTGTCGGCCTTCTTCGACACCCACCACGGTCTGAACAACGCCATCGCCCTGCCCCGCGTCTGGGCGTTCAACATGCCGGCGATGTACGAGCGCTACGCCGACATGGCTGAGGCGATGGGTGTCGATACCCACGGCATGACCAAGGTGCAGGCTGCCGATGCCGCTCTCGGCGCCGCGATTCGCCTGCTCCGTGACGTGGGCATCGTCGAGAAGTTCGCCGACGTCAAGCAGGACACCTACCCCAAGAACCGCCTCGGCCAGGGGCCGACCAAGTTCTACCAGGGTCGTCCTGACATCACCACCGATGCCGCGACCATCGACGCGCTGACCAACCACGTCCTCGGTGACGCATGCACGCCTGGCAACCCCAAGGAATGCACCTTCGAGACGGTTCGTCCTGTCGTTGAGCATTGCGTCAACGGCGACCTCGACGAACTGCTGCCGTAGGTCACGAGTCCTCCGCACGGTCATGCCGTGCGGGCACGGCCCCGGATGACGGATTCCGGTACCCCAAAACGGAATCCGTCATCCGGATCCAACCTTCCCGCCCCACACCGCACACCCCGATCGACTTGAGATCCGCACAGCACAGGAGACGCCGATGTCAGTGCAGACCGCCGCGCCCGATGACACCACCGCAGCCGGAGCCGACAGCACCGCTGACCCCTCTTACTTCGCCGACGTCGACGATGTAGTGAACCGATTCGCTGACGCGGGCTACCTTGCCGACCAACGCCTGGCGACGACGGTTTTCCTGCAGAGCAGACTGGGCAAACCCGTGCTGCTCGAAGGGCCTGCGGGAGTGGGGAAGACGCAGCTCGCCAAGACTCTCGCGGACGTCACAGGACGAGAACTGTTGCGGCTGCAGTGTTACGAGGGCCAGGACGAGACCACAGCGCTCTACGAGTGGGACTACGGCAAGCAACTGCTCTACACGCAGGTGCTGCGGGAGAAGATCAGTCAGGTGGTCGCCGACGCCGCGTCGTTGTCGGAGGCCGTCGACCGGATCGGCGCCGAGGAAAGCGTCTTCTTCTCCGAGCGATTCCTCGCCCCCCGCCCGCTGCTGGAGGCGGTGCGATCCGAGAAGCCCGTCGTGCTGCTGATCGACGAGGTCGACCGCGCCGACGAGGCGCTCGAGGCTGTGCTCCTCGAGCTTCTCGCCGAGTATCAGGTGTCGGTGCCAGAAATCGGCACATTCGTCGCCAACCACCAACCGATGATCATCTTGACCTCCAACAACACACGCGATCTGTCCGCAGCTCTGAAACGTCGCTGCCTGCACCTTTCGCTCGACTACCCCGATGCCGCACGCGAACTCGACATCATCAGGTCCAAGGACACCGGGCTCGCTGACGTCCTCGCCTCCAAGCTCGTCGAGATCGTCCGTGGTCTGCGCGATCTCGACCTACGAAAAGCCCCGAGTATCTCCGAGACCATCGACTGGGCGCGCACCCTCGCCGTCCTCGGCGCAGACGAGCTGAGCGCGGATGTTTTGTCGCAGACGGCCAATGTAGTCGTGAAATACGACAGGGATCTCACCCGTGCGCTCGATGCACTGCCGCGCCTTGTCGATCCGAATGCTCAGGTGCCCGATCACCTTCACTCGCACGGTCATGGACACGGACATTCGCACGGTCCGGGGCACTCGCATGATCACGACCACGGCGACCACGATCATTCACACGACGACAAGGGTTCGGCGGACCACTCCGGCAAGGCACGGCGCGCGGCCAAGGACGAGCCCGGCCGCCACAGCGACGAGTACTACGGATCGCCAGGGGCCAAGAGCGACGCCGGAACCAGGGCAATCAGCGCCTCGCAGGGCAGCAGGTCGTTCAACGCTCGCGGCGCGCGCAAGCGGCCGGTCTAGCGGGGGCGCGCGCTCATGGAAGGGGCTGTACACCGCTTCATTCGGCTGCTGCGGTTGCACGGCGTACGCATCGGTGTGTCGGAGGCGATGGACGCGATGGCCGCCGTGGCGACGGCTGAGATCCTCGCCGATCGGGAACTGCTTCGCTCGGCGTTGCAGGCATGTCTGATCAAGGATCGTCGAGATGAGGAGACATTCGGCCGGGTCTTCGACAGGTTCTTCGCGCTGCGCCCGGTTGTGGACAACGATGGGGATCAAGGGCACTCGCACAGCCACGACGACCTGTCCGATGAGGGCGAGCTCGACGAGTACACGCTGTCGGACGAGGTCAGCAAGACCCCCGCGCAGGGGCACAGCCACGGTCCGCCGTCGAATATCCGGCAGTACTTCGATCCGGAAGACCTCGCAGAGCAATACAACCTCCACCAGGAGTCCAACAAACTCGACATGGCCTCGTTGACCGACGAGATCGTCCTGTCGGCCGATTCGGTTCCCAACTCCGAGCAGGCTGCGCGGGTTCAGCTCAATGTGTCTCGACTGCACAACCCAGGCAGGCCGGGAGAGTTGGTGAGCGGCAACACGACACAACTCGACGCCGAGTTGTCCGTTGCGCAGGAGATGGCTCTACTCGATTGGATCGATGACACCGATGGACTCGACGGAGCGCAACCCGATCCCGAAGAACTCGCGGCGCTGCGTAGCGCATTGGCTGGAATGCTCGACGGGTTGCCGGAGAAACTGCGTGACCACCTCGAGCAGCTGATGGCCACCGACCACGAGCTCGAGGACCGCGAGATCAAGGCGAGCGTGCGCGACGTCATCGGCGAACAAGAGCGTGCCAGCCTCGAAGACTCGGTTCGACGGTTGATCCGCAGCCTGCACGGAGCTCCACGGTCGCGTCGCAAGGTGGCCTCGCGAGGCACCGTCGATGCGGCGCGCACGATGCGGGCGAACCTCCGATTCGACGGCGTTCCTTTCCGCCCGATCACAGTCGCGAAGGTCGAGGACCGGCCGAGTCTTCTGATCCTTGCTGACGTCTCGCTGTCGGTGCGGGCGACAACGAGGTTCACCTTGCAACTCGTACATGGACTGCAGAGCATGGTCGCGCACGTCAGATCGTTCGCCTTCGTATCCGACCTCGTCGAGATCAGCGATCTGTTCGCTGAGCACCCGGCCGAGGAGGCACTGTCGCTCGTCGTGTCCGGGCTACCGGCTGGTGGGGTTCTCGATGTCGATGCCGACTCCGACTACGGCAACGCGCTGCAGACCTTCCTCGACGAATATGGCGGAGCCATCACGAGGCGCACGACGGTCATCGTGCTCGGCGACGGCCGCAACAACGGCAGGGATCCCAACCTCGCTGCGTTCGAAGAGATTACGCGGCGCGCGCGCGAGACCATATGGCTGACGCCGGAGCCGACCTATTCGTGGGGTCTGGGCTCGTGCGACCTCCCCGCATATGCGTCCTTCTGTGATCGCGTGAACGTCGTGCATGATCTTGCCGAATTGGAGCAGGTCTCGGTTGCGGCTTCGGGCGCGTGAGCGATGACATCGCGCGTAGGATTCACGCCGAAGGTGATCGGTGCGATGGGCAGGTGACTTGCGTGGGGACTGATGTCGTCGACACCCGCGTGCCCAGCACTGTTCGGGATACGCGGGCGGCGCGCGGCGGAGGCGTGCACATCGCCAAGTTCCACACACCGGAGATCATCATCGGGCCGGGGTCGCTCGCCGAGGTGCCGCGCGCGGCCGCGGGCCTCGGTATGCGTCGCCTGCTGATCGTCTCCGACCGCGGACTGGTGGCAACTCCGTGGTATCCCCAACTGGCACAAGCACTTCACTCCGAGCGACTGTCGGTGTCGTCATTCACCGACGTATCGGCGAATCCGCGCGCTCCCGAGATCGTCGCGGGCTTCGCGAGGTACGAGGAGAGCGGTGCCGACGGCATCGTCGCTCTCGGCGGTGGGTCGGTGATCGACGCAGCCAAGGGGATCGCGATTCTGGCCGCGAACGGCGGACACATCCTCGAGTACGAGGGGATCGATCGCGCCCGTCGGCCGCTGCCCCCGTTGATCGCCGCACCGACCACGGCGGGAAGCGGTTCGGACGTCTCGCAGTTCTGCATCGTCAACGACGTCGACCGCATGACCAAGGTGACCATCATCGGTCGCGGCTTGGTGCCCGACGTCTCTGTGGTCGACCCACGCACGTTTGCCTCGCTACCCGCAGATGTTGCCGCGCAGTCGGGCATGGACGCCATCACCCACTGCCTCGAGGCATACGCATCGCTTGCGCACAATCGGCTCAGCGATCGCGCGGCACTGAGCTCGATCGGCACCGCGTGGCGCAGCATCGAGAGGTTTGTCGACGATCCGTCCGATCCCGACAGCGGAACCGACATGGCGTATGCGGCGCTCGAGGCGGGCATGGCGTTCACCAACGCGATTCTCGGGGCCACCCACGCCATGAGCCACCCCGTCGGGGGACTGTGCGACGCCGCGCACGGCGCGATCAATGCGGTGCTCCTACCGCATGTCATCCGGTTCAACGCGGAGATCGACCCGACGCCCTACGTCGAACTCGCCGACGCGGTGGGTGTCCGGGGCGGCTCGCCCCGTGCCGTCGCTGAGCGACTCGCCGACGAGGTCGCGTCGTTGTCGCGCAGGGTCGGACTGCCCGGCGACCTCAGATCGCTCGGCGTGCGCGACGAACACGTCGCGGTGCTCACGGCGAACGCGCTGCTCGACGCCTGTATGACGACCAACCCGCGCAAACCGACCGCAGACGACGTCGCGCGTATCTATCGCGAGGCACTGTGACCACCGGCGCCCAGCCCGAGGGGTACGGGCCCGGCGTTGAAGGATCAGGGGCCGGTGGGTCTGGAGTTGACGGGTCTGGCCAGTACGGGCCCGAACTGGACTCGCTGGTCGGGCTGCATTCGGTCAAGGGTTCGCACTATGCGCAGTATCGGGGCGTCGAGCAGCGACTCACGCGCGTGGTCGGCGCGCTCGACCGCATCTCGCGAGCACTCGTCCAAACCGCCGAAGGGCCCGAGAACCTTGTTCTCTCGGTGGTTCGCGCGGTGCGCGAGCACCTCGACGCCGACTGGGTGGTTTTCGCGCTCAGCGACGGTGAACTCGACCGCACCGGGCCGCGGCATCTGATGATGAGCGGTGACGGAACCATCTACGCCTTCGAAGGTGTGCAGGCCGCGCGCACTCCGAGTCACCTTCCCGATGAGGTGCTCAACAGGCTCAACGACATCCTGCGCAGTCAGATGAGTGAACTGAGCCGACCGGTTGTCGCGGACCATCACCTGCACGTCCCTGTGCACCTCGACGGCCGCGTCGTCGGTGGACTCTCGGCATGGACCCCGGATCATGTCGTCGACTCCGCCGACCTCGTCGTGATGCGCATTCTCGCCAGACAGGCGATGGTCGCCCTCCTGAATGCCTCGCTACTCGAGGAGAGCCGGCATCAGCTCGCGCGTGCCGAGGATGCCTACGCCAAGGCGCGTGAGCAGGCGACTGACCTCGCCGTCCGAAACGCGGAACTTCAACGGACACAACGAGAATTGTCCGCCGTGATGCGCCAGCGTCTGGTCACCGAGGAACGCGAGCGCATCGCCCGCGAACTCCACGACTCCGTCACGCAGTCGGTGCTGTCGGCAGGCGTTCAGATCGAGGTGTGTCGGATCGAGTCCGACGCCGCTACGGCCGCGCGCCTCGAGGTCGCGGGGAAATTGACGCGCGATGCCGTCGAACAGTTGCGGTCGGTCATCTACGCGCTCAATCAGTCGCCGTCGGTCGAGGGGCTGAGTCTCGGCGAGGTGCTCGACGAACTGTGTTCGATGCACATGCCCGCCGATCTCGACACCGACGTCCGCGTCGTCGGACGCCCGCGTGATGTCCCAGATGACGTGCAACACGCGGTACTGCGGATCGCGGGCGAGGCGCTGTTCAACACCGCGGTGCACGCCGGGGCACAGACTGCGCGCGTGGTCCTCACCTACGCCGACGACCACGTCGGCCTGGCTGTCGACGACGACGGCGGGGGAGACCCAGGGCATCTTCGGCGAGTGATGCGCGCGGCGATGCTCGGCGACCTCGCCGGCAGGCACCGAGGGCTGGCCAACATGGCCGCGCGTGCGGATCAGTTGGGTGGCGAGGTCCGTGTCCGTCGTTCGCGACTCGGTGGGATACGCATTGCAGCCACATTGCCCGACGTCGCGTCGGCGTCGACGGGTCACACGCGGAGCGGGTCAGGGTCTCGACACGAGGAGGTTGTGCGATGAATTCCACCGAGGTCAGTACCGGCTCGATTCGGGCCATGCTGGTCGACGACCATGCGCTGCTACGGGCGGGCATACGCTCACTGCTTGAGCGTGAGGACACGATATCCGTTGTCGGAGAAGCTGGTTCGTTCGACCACGCGCTCGCAGAAGTCGCACGGTGCCGCCCGGATGTGGTTGTCGTCGATCTCAAGCTGACGGCAGGCACCGAGTACGAGGGGCTGCGACTCATCACCGAGATCGCGCAGCGGCACAGTGATGTGGCCAGTCTGGTGCTCACCACGTTCCTCGATGACGACCTCGTCGTGCGTGCGGTGAAGGCCGGGGCACGTGGATACGTGGTCAAGGATGTCGATACGACCGAACTCGTGCGGGCGATCCAGGCCGTTTCGGGTGGTGGCAGCGCATTCGATCCGCGAAGCGCGGCAATCGTGCTGCGGACGGTATCGGGCGGCGGAGAGAGTCCCGAGGCACTGACCGAGCGCGAGCGCGAGGTGCTCCGGCTACTGGCGGACGGACTGAGCAACAAGCGGATCGGCGAGACGCTGTTCATCTCGGAATCGACGGTGAAGTTCCACATTCGCAACATCATTCGCAAACTCGGGGTCACCAAACGCACCGACGCGGTCTACATCGCCAGCAAGCGGGGCCTCATTTGAGTTGGGGCCTGAGTCGGCGTCCGCCCGCTAATGGCGCTGTCGGCTCTAGCCGCTAATGGCGCTGTCGGCTCTAGCTGGCTCGAGGTGTGAGGATCAACCACCCGCCGTGGTCGTCGAGTATCTCCGCGCCCGCATGATCGACGTGTCCCGCCCAGTCGACGAGGTCGCATTCACGCAGGCAGCTGAGGTGCCCGAAGTGTGGACTCGGCTCGTCTTCGTAGGGGACGGCGACAATCACGCGTCTACGGGCGACCCGCAGAGCTTCTGCAAGCGCTCGCTGTCTTTCGTCACGTGACAAATGTTCGAGCAGGTGAATGAGGGTGACGGTGTCGACCGAATCGTCGGCGAAGGGGAGATCGGTCGCGTTCGCAACAATCGCGTCGACAACGGTTCGACGTCGCGTGGCGGCCGCCCGCAGGAGGTTGATCGCACCAGACGAGATGTCGCACGCGCTGACCTCGAGTCCACTTTCGGCGCACTGCAGTGCGAGGAACCCGAAGCAGCAGCCGACCTCGAGCACGGTCGAACCCGACACCAGGCTGCGAGCTCGACGATGGACGGCGCTGAAGGAGGCGATACCGGTGACGAGATCTCGCAGCGAGTTGTCATAGAACGACGCCCACGCGACGCCGTCGGAGGCGGCAGACGACCGAATCAGTCCGACCGCGGCCTCCTCGAACTCCCACTGGCCGGCGAGCGCGCCGTCTTCGACGAGGCAGATCAGGGCCGTCACCATGACATCGTCGGAGATCAGATCGCTGGTGAACGGATGGCGGATGTCGACCAACGTGGTTCCGTCCTGCGCAGTAGTCCGACGCCACCACAGCGAACCGCATCGTCGGAAGCCCTCGGCAGCGAGAACCCCGGTAGCCGGCTCGGCCCGACGCACAGTGATGGTGCTGGTCGTAGGTGTGCCCGCGCTCCTGGTGTCTGCGCTCCTGATCTCTGGGGCCATGGTCATACCTCGAACGGTAGGAGCCGACCCGCGCACGCGTAACTGACCTGTCAGGCGAGGTCACTGACCGAAAGTATGGGTTTCCGACTCGGATGCGTGTCGATGAACTCGCTGGTAGACGCCTCGCGCAAGGTCCACTGGGACGCCGAAAGACAGCTGGCCAGCGCAGAATGACGCAGATCACATTCACCGATTTTGGGGGCTCAGGCGTGAATTCGACGCTGCGGGGCGCGGCCTGACCGCTCGTGACCTGCGGAAACGTGCGTGGGCGCACGTGCTGACCAGGCGATTTGACCCTCGCCGACGCATTGCGTAACTTTCTTCGAGTCAGCGCGCCACGGCGCCGCCCCGGACGGCCTCCTGAGAGGAAAAGTCACGGGGAAGGGAAACCGGGTTCAGCGCAGACCAACCCCCGAGAAATCACACCGGGTGCCTCGTGCGCCCGGAACGAGATCACGGGAACCAGATGACTCCCGAACGAGAAACAACACGGAGTTGCGGATCGCCGAGAGCGTCTGGTAGGCTGGAAGAGTTGCTCCGGAGACGGGGTCAACATCCTCCAAACGGAACAAGCTTGCTGGTCAAGCCCTTTTCAGGGGTAGCGCCAGTGGGTGTGCGTTCTTTGAGAACTCGATAGTGTGTGTTGAATTGTTTGATGCCATATTTTGGCATCGTGTGTCCAAGTTTTTGGA